>CAUQIL010000042.1:0-6378 GCA_963518195.1 uncultured Candidatus Saccharibacteria bacterium
GTATTTAGGTTTAAAAAAATAAGGACACGATGTGCCCTAATTTCTATCTAGAATTTGGTGGTCTTACTTAGACTTTTTATCTGTTTTCTCAGTTTTAGAATTGAGTTCGACTAGGAAGTTCAAAGTTTTTTCGATAACCATACGGTTCTTAATATCCTGGCGAACATTATTATCTTTAAGGTTATTTAATGCTTCCTTGGATTTTTTGTAGACTTCACGAAGCTCATTAATTTTAGCATCGACGATTTCGTCCTCAATATCGATTTTTTCTTCACGTGCCACCATTTGGAGAGCAAGAGAGGCCTTAACGCGAGCTTCAGCAAGTTCTTTGATCTGCTTCTTCCAGTCTTCTTCGGTTTGGCCGGTCTGAGTGAGGTAGTCCTCAAAGGATAGACCCTGAACTTTGGCGTTGGCCTCGATATCTTGTTTAATAAAGCGAATCTGGTCCTCAATCAAAACTTCTGGAGCTGCAATCTTGCTCTTCTTTACAAGTTCGCTAACTAGATCATCCTTAAATTTCTCATCGGATTTGACCTTATTTTGCTCTGTTAAATTATTTTCAATATCACTTCTTAGATCGTCCATAGTTTTGAATGGACCACATTTTTGAGCAAATTCATCATTTAGTTCAGGTAGGATAAATTCATTAACTTGCTTCAAGAGAACATTGAAGACGGTTTTTTGGCCAGCAAGTTTTTCAGCGTGATAGTCCTTAGGAAAAGTAAGCTCAAGATCGAAGCGATCGCCAGAATTGTGACCAACAATACCTTCCTCAAAGCCTGGGATGAATTGGTGAGAACCGAGCTTAAGTTTAAAATCTTTGGCTGCGCCACCTTCAAACTTCTCACCATTTAAGCTACCTTCAAAATCAATAACAACTTCGTCATCCATTTTGGCTGCGCGTTTTACTACCTGCTTTTCTGCATAGGCACTTCTAACACGAGCCACGACATCGTCGACATCTTCTTTCTTGGCCTTAAATTCTTCGCGTTTAACTTTAAGATTTTTATAATCACCAAGCTTAATTTCTGGTACAATTTCGGCAACTGCCTTGTATTCAAGAATTTCACCAGGGACAAATTTGACAATATCGACATTTGGAATAACGAGAGGAATATTCTTAGCTTCGTCAAAGGCCTTAGGGACAGTACGTCTAACAGCGATATCAGCGGTGGTACTGGCGAGATCGTTTGGATTAATATTTTTCTTAGCGATTTCGGCAGGAACCTTGCCTGGACGAAAACCCTGAACGCGGATTTCTTTGGACAGACGTAAGACAGCCTGTTCTTCGGCGACCTTAAGGTCATTCTGATCAAGAGTAACAGTAACCTCGACCTTGGTTTCGGATAAATTCTTTGTAGTAACTTTCATAAGATGATTATAGCATGCTGAGCTATTTTTAGATAACAGATAATAATCGATTAATTTGGCTTATAAAATTAATCTTGACGAATTAAGCCAATCTGTGCAGAGGTACGCATAAAACGTGCTAAATTAGCCAAACTGGCGCCCTGCTTGATCTTAGGATTTAAAATGTTGTTTGGGTCAAAAAGTGTCTTTATTTGATGATAGAGATTGAGCGTACGAGCCGAAGTATTTTGATTAACCATTAAGGCTTGGACCTGACCTTCAGCTGAGCCACCACAGAGGCTGCCGTTTGAATCAGTGACCAGCTTCCCAAATTGCTGCAAGAACCGTAGCAGTTGCTTGCGATCGTTCACCCGTGACAAATCAAAGCTGGGACGTATTGAGTAGAGATTAGTCATGAAAGAGCCAAAGAGCGGCAACTCCTGATCAAAGATTTTTTCTAGCGTTTTTATACTGTCAACGAAGGAAGAAAATTCTACCTCTGGAATATAGGAACGGTCAACCACAATAACTCGCTCAACTACCGAGCTATCATTGCGATACGCGACTAAGTTTTTATGAATTTTAGCTATGATATTAGCGATTTCCGGTTGATCAATAATAGCTAGATCTTTCTGGCAAGAAAGTTTTTTCAGTCTTTTAAGATTGCTCTGATTTTTAAAATAATGATCATCAAATTCTGTACAAATTAAATACTTAGCCTCACCGAGATTTAGATTTGCTTCTTGAGCATGAGTTTGACCTAGATTAATGAGACGTTGGTCGTAAAAATCAATACGAAGAGGCTGAAGTTTTTTTAGTTCTGACATAAAATCAACGGCTGCTTTTAAATCCTGAAAACCAAACAGAGCCTGTTTGGCAGGTCGCGAAAGTGGGATGACCTTGATGATTAATTCGGTGATAATACCGAGGCTACCCTGAGCACCAAAGAAGAGGGGCGCCAGGTCAAATTCATGCGGCGTGGGTTGTACCTCTGTAATCATATGATAGCCAGTGCGAGCGTGATTATGTCTTTTTAGTTCCTCTAGTTGCTCCTTATTTTCCTGTCGAATCGTTTCGACTCTCCTGTAAAGGGTGGAGATAAAATCTTTCTTAGATTTAACATATTTGAGTCCGCGAGGGGTGAGGGTTTGAGACTGGAAGAGATCACCATTAGACAAGACCGCCTCAATACGATCAACATAATAATAGATGCTGCCGTATTTTTTCGCAATTCTATCTGTATAAAAATTTGAAACTAGGCCGCCAATAGTCTCACGTGGATCTGCCTCGATTGGCAGACGCAGACCAAAGAGCGCTAAGGCTGAATTTAATTGACCTAGCGTTACCCCAGCCTGCACTCGGACTAGGCGAGCTCGATCGTCAATTTCTTGAATTTGGTTTAGTTTTTCGGTTGAGATAACCATACCCTCGGTTAGGTCAGCTCCACTTTGGTCTAACCCAGAACCACGAACGACTACTGGTAATTGATATCCTTTTTTTGCTAATTCATTAGCAAAACGAACAAGGTATTGTATATCTTCTACCGAGTTGGGGACACAAAGAAGCTTTGGTGTTATTTCTAAAATACTGGCATCCCTTGCGTAGTCAGCAAGAATCTCTGGCTTACTCGTAACCAGACCAGAAATTTTTGCATTCAGAAAATTAGTTATTTTATCCACTTCCCACCTTCTTTTGCTTTATTTTAGCATAAACAGTTCTAAATTACTATTTATGTTAAAGGTTTTTGAGAAATTTTATTTCAAGACCACACCGGTATCACCGACCAAGTCTTTGAGTGGGTCAATAAGATCACTGGAGGCATCAACTCTAAATGGCATACGTAGCGGCTTTTTACCAGATTCATCTTTAAGAACCAGAATAATTTCCTGAAAACCAGGATTTTCATCACAGAGCTTACGAATTCTTGTCAGTTTCTCGGTATCTTCAGGGTTTTCAATCAGGACAAAGAGTTTTTGAGACCTTGGATCAACGGGAGGAGTAATAACTCTAGTCACCACTTCCTCTGCGCTTTGTTTTTCTTGGGAATTTTTCACTGGATCGGTTTTATCTTTTTCAGTATTATTTGAGCTGCCTTCTTTTGTGGTTTGGTTACTAGACAGCCTGGAGGCAATATTCTCTGGGACGGTTGCTTTTTTACGTTTAAATTCCTTTTTGGGAGCTTCCTTTGGGTCCTCCATTTTAATCCCAGTAGACTGATAATTTTCGAGTTTTTCATCTGAAACCACAGAAAAAGAGTCGGCAATAATTTTTACGTCGGAGGTCACATTGCCATCTTTATCCCTAGCGTTAACTCGACCTGTAACTTTAATAATATTATCTATGACTAATTTTGATCCTTCCTGCTCGTAGAGTGATGGAAAAACAATAAATTCAGTCTCAGCAGTCTTGCTTTCGATCTTAACGAAGGCCATTTTGGTGTTTGATTTTGTAAGAATCGTACGAATACCGGTAACAATACCACCTACAATAACTTGTTTACCATCATTTTCTGCGGTAACCATTGTGAATGGATGAGTATTTTCTTCAAAATAGAGGTCGTATTTATCCAGAGGATGAGCGGAAAGATAGAGTCCCATAAGATCACGCTCCCAGAGTAGCTGCTCTTTTTCTGAGACCTTAGTAGGAGATTCCTGAAGGGTGGGTTCAGGAATTGCACCAGCATCACCCATGAGACCAAAAAGATCAGTCTGCCCAGAGGCACGATCTTTTTGAATTTTGCCTCCATAGGCCTGGATTTCTTCTAAATTAAACAATAGATCCGTGCGTGATGCAAAACGATCAAAGGCACCAGTTTTGATTGCAGATTCCCATGATTTTTTATTAAATTTCGTATTATCGACGCGAGAGGCAAAATCACAGACGGATTTAAATGGACCGTTTTTGTCACGCTCAGGGATAACAATATCCTCAATCAAGGCCTTCCCCATACTTTTAATGGCGGCAAGACCAAAACGAATCGTTTTTTCACCACCCACAATACCAAAGTCGGCATAAGATTGATTAATATCTGGGCCAAGCACCTTAATACCCATTCTTTTACATTCTGCAATTTCAATTGCAAGTCGGTCAGTCCAACGCATGTCTGAGGTCATTAGCGCAGCCATAAAAGCGTCAGGGTAATGAGCCTTCAGGTAGGCCGTCCAATAAGCAACCAGACCATAACACGCGGCGTGGGACTTGTTGAAACAGTAGTTAGCAAATTCGAGAAGCTGATTCCAAAAAGTTTCGGCTTGCTCCTCGGTGGCACCACCCACTTCTTGAGCACCCTTAATGAACTCTGGTTTCACCTTATTCATTAGGGCCACTTTCTTCTTACCGACCGCCTTACGCAGGGTATCGGCCTGACCACCGGTAAAGCCACACCATTCCTTAGAGATCTGCATGAACTGCTCCTGATAAATCAAGATTCCATAAGTAGATTTTAGGGCATTTTCAAGACCAGGGTGTAGATAGGTGATTGGCTCTTCGCCATGTTTTCGACGAATGAAGGAATCGATGAACTGCATCGGCCCTGGGCGATAAAGGGCCACCATAGCGATGATATCCTCGAAACTAGAGGCCTTCAGATCCTTAAGATAGCGTTTCATGCCGGCAGATTCAAGCTGGAAGACACCAGTGGTTTCGGCATTCTGTAAGAGCTTATAGGCCAACGGATCATCTAGTGGTACGTTATAGAGATCAATATCGTCATGATAAACCTTACGAATCATACGCAGGGCATTATTAATCACCGAGAGGTTAGAAAGTCCCAAGAAGTCCATCTTAAGAAGACCTAATTCTTCGACCTGTGTAGAAGGATACTGTGTAGCGAGTGGACCCTTGGCGGAGACTTCAAGAGGAAGGAATTTTACGAGATCATCAGGAGCGATCACGATACCACAAGCATGGACACCATGTGAACGGATAGTACCTTCAAGTTTTGAGGCATAATCAATGACCTGTTTGGCAACTGGGTTATGCTCATATTCATATTTGAGGTCTGGAGTATTAACAATGGCATCAGTCAACTTAACATGATGGCCCTGGATGGGGTCTGGCACCAGTTTAGCGATGCGGTCAGCTTCGGCATAAGGTACTTCAAGGACACGAGCCACGTCACGTACGGCGTTTTTAGCCATCATTTTACCAAAAGTAACAATGTTGGCAACACGTTCCTTGCCGTACTTGTCGGTACAGTAGTCAATGACCTCATCACGGCGAGTATCCTGAATATCGGTATCAATATCAGGCATAGAGATACGATCTGGATTTAAGAAACGCTCGAAGAGTAGGTCGTACTTCATAGGATCCAGCTCGGTAATACGCAAAGCGTAAGCTAGGATGGAACCTGCGGCGGAGCCACGACCTGGACCATAAATAATGCGGCGAGTCTTGCCCCACATGATAAAGTCTTGGACGATTAAGAAATAACCGTTATAACCCATTTTGTCGACGACGGCCAATTCATAATCAATGCGTTCGAGAATTTTTTCAGAAAGTAATTTTCTACAGTCTTCAATTGAAAGTTTTTCCGCTTCTTCCTGAGTGACGCCACCATAGCGGAAGGCGAGTCCACGAAAGACGAGCTTGTCTAGGTAGCTTTTTTCAGAATCACCATCTGGAACTGGGAATTTTGGAATTAGAATCCGACCGAGCTGGATTTCTGTACTACAGCGTTCGGCAATTTTTCTTGTATTTTTGATTGCTTCAGGATAATCCTTACTCCAGCGATCAATAATTTCCTGTGGTGGAATAACGTGTAGCTGAAAATCCTTTAGGGTCATACGATTAGGATCAGAGAGGTTTGCAGCAGTACCAATACAGAGCAGAATTTCATGAGCATCCTGATCTTCGTGTTTGAGATAATGGCCATCACAGGTTACCACCAGAGGCAGACCAGTTTTTTTAGCAATCGCTTGCAAGCCACGGTTGATGCGATCTTGTACATCCCAGTGGGTGGGAGAATCTGGATGGCCATGGTCCTGCATTTCAAGGTAGAAACGATCCTTATAGACTTTACTATACCAG
>CAUQIL010000043.1:0-5959 GCA_963518195.1 uncultured Candidatus Saccharibacteria bacterium
TATTTCGACCTTACTTCTTACTTTCTTCTTCCGCTATATGCCAGAAGTGGTAAAGGGTGGACATGTTTATCTTGCGAAGCCACCACTATTTGGCTTAATTAAGGGTACGGGTTCAAATAGGAAGATCGATTATATCTATGATGAAGAGGCGTTGGAAGCAAAGATTGCCGCAAGAATTGAGGAGCGAAAGAAAGAGGGCTTAAAGATTAACCCTGAAGATGAGAGATTAAAACAGGCTGGATATACTGCACAGCAGCGCTTTAAGGGTCTTGGTGAAATGAATGCACAACAGCTTTGGGATACGACAATGAATCCAGACAATCGTGTTCTAGTGAGAGTAAATATTGAAGATGCGGAAAAGGCAGATGCAATCTTTACGAAACTGATGGGGCAGGAGGTGGAACTTCGTAAAAACTTTATTCAGTCAAGAGCTTCAACTGTTAAAATTGATGATTTGGACTTCTAGTCTAGAAAGGAATGATGATGAAAGAGAATAAAAACAATCCAGAGAATCTAGACAATGAAAAAGTGAGTAAGGTTGGCGGTGTGCCAGATGCGACTGACGATATGGGTGTAGATGAGACTATGGGTAAAACCCCAGACTTGAAAGAGAAGAGACTTGAGGCTGACGAGAATGAAGTAGATGAGGCTGAAGAAACGGAAGCTAGTGAAACAGAGGAAGATGTTCATGTTGGTGGCTTAACGGCAAGGCGAGCTGAGGACGGCGTAGAGGAATTGACGGTTGAGAATGTGATGGAAGACTCCTTCCTGCGTTACTCGATGTCAGTAATTATTGACCGTGCACTGCCAGATGTGAGGGATGGTTTGAAGCCAGTACATCGTCGTATTCTTTATGCGATGTATAAAAATGGCTGGAAGGCTCCACATGCTACAGTAAAATCTGCACGTATCGTTGGTGAGGTGATGGGTAAGTACCATCCACATGGTGATTCGTCAATTTATGATGCAATGGTGAACTTGGCGCAGCCATGGAAGATGCGTTATACCCTAGTGGAGGGTCAGGGTAACTTTGGTTCGATGGATGGTGATGATCCGGCGGCCTCCCGTTATACAGAGGCACGGATGGATAAGGTGGGAGCGGAACTATTGTCTGATATTGAAAAAGAGACGGTTGATTTTCGTGATAACTTCGATGGTACAGAGAAGGAGCCAGTTGTGTTACCTGCTGCGGTGCCAAATATTCTATTGAATGGCCAGATGGGTATTGCGGTCGGTATGGCGACAAATATTCCACCACATAACCTTGGGGAAGTTGTAGACGCGACCGTGTCATTAATCGATAATCCTGATGCAACACTTGATGATTTATTGAAGCATGTAAAAGGCCCTGATTTTCCAACAGGCGCTGAGGTCTATGGTGGAGCGCCAATGAAGCAGGCCTATGCAACGGGTAAAGGTTCAGTGACTATCCGGGCGATTGCGGATATTGAGGAGCGTAAGAACGGTCGCTTTAATATTGTGATTACTGAAGTGCCATATGGTATGAGTAAGGAATCTTTTATCGAGAAAGTTCGTCAATTAGTATTGGATAAAAAATTGACTCATATTGCTGACGCTAGGGATGAATCGGCACGAGGTAAGATTCGAGTAGTAGTAGAACTAAAAAAGGATGCTTATCCAAAGAAGATTTTGAATCAGTTATATAAGATGACTGATTTGCAGACGACTTTCCATTATAATGTTTTGGCATTAGTTAATGGCATCCAGCCTCGTATTATGGGGTTGAAGGAAATTTTGGCAGAGTTTATTAAACATCGCCAGAAGGTGATTCGTCGCCGTACGGAGTATGATCTAAGGAAAGCAAAAGAACGCGCACATATCTTGGAAGGTTTGAAGATTGCTCTTGATAATATTGACGAAGTGATTAAGACAATTCGTGAATCTTATGATGACGCGGATAAACGTTTGATGGAGCGTTTTGGTCTGTCTGAAATTCAGGCTGCAGCTATTTTGGCAATGCAACTTCGCCGATTACAAGGACTTGAACGAGATAAAAATGAAGCTGAGCTCCAAGAATTAATGGCAATGATTGCAAAATATGAAGAAATTCTTGCTGATGAGGCCAAAGTGCTTGCTGTAGTTAAAGATGAGCTGTTGGCCATGAAAGAGAAGTATGGTGATAAGCGTCGCAGTAAGATGTTTAATCATGAGCTTGGTAAGTTCTCAGAAGAAGAGCTGATTCCTGAAGAGGAGAGTGTCGTTCTATTGACAGCAGAGAATTATATTAAACGTGTGTCACAGACCGATTTTCATCGCCAGAATAGGGGTGGAAAAGGTAAGCGAGGTATGACTACGAAAGAAGAAGATGTGATTTCGCAGATTATTACGGCTAATTCACATGATTTCTTGTATTTCTTTACTTCACAGGGACGAATTTTCAAGATGAAAGCCTATGAAGTGCCGCAGGCTTCGTTGACTGCGAAGGGGACTGCAGCGGTGAACCTACTTAATATGCATCCAGACGAGAAAATTACGGAGATTATTAAGCATAGTGATGGAATCGATCCTGAGACGGGCTATCTCTTTATGGCAACCAAAAAAGGTACGATCAAAAAGACTGAAACAAAGAATTATATGAACGTACGTTCAAATGGTTTGATTACGATTAAGTTGGATCCAGGAGATGAATTGAAGTGGGTGAAGGCAACAACGGGGAAGAATGACATTATTATTTCAACTTCAGCTGGCCAAGCAATCCGCTTTAACGAAGAAGACGTAAGGGCGATGGGTCGTTCAGCGATGGGAGTGCGCGGTATTAGGTTGAGGCCAAAAGATGAAGTAGTGGGAATGGACGTAGTGACGGATCCAAAGCAGACTCTAATTGCTGTGTCGGCTAACGGTTACGGAAAAGCAACACTAGTTTCTAACTTCCCAACGCATAAGCGTGGCGGTGTTGGAATTAAGGTGGCTTCCGTAACGGAGAAGACTGGTCCAATTGTGGCAGTACACACCTTAGATCCAGAAGCTTCAGAAGTAATTATGATGTCTAGTTTGGGTCAGGCAATTCGTGTAGCAGTTAAAGATATTCCGGTATTGGGTCGCGCAACTCAAGGAGTCAGAATTATGCGACTTGCAGATGACGATACGGTTGCATCGCTTGGGATTGTCTTGCCAGAAGATAAAGAAGAGGAATCTGAGGAAGAAGAGTAGAAATATTAATCTCTAAATATTTTAAAAAATACTCCGGAAACGGGGTATTTTTTATGTAATTTATTGGAGGTATTGGCGTGAAAAAAGAATAGATATCTTGCTTATGCATTAAAATATCTTGCTTATGACAAAGTGAAAAAATGAAGATTTTACCCCTGTAAAATAAAAAAATAAAATGGTAATGTTTGCGTATTTGAGGACTCCGTGTTAAGGTGTGGGCAAAAGAAATCTAAGTGAGGTAAAGAAAATGAATGAACACATCAGAAACACCAAAAAAGGCGCCACGGCGACAGCTGGTGTAATAAGGAGAAATTATATTGGTGCGGGGCTATTGACGGTAGCGGCAAGCGCGGTAATGGCAATGAATTTTAGCGTACCGACAATGGCGACGAATAAAATGCTGTCAATGAATGCAAATGTGCCAAATCAAGAACATCCAAATGTACCAGAAGGAAATTGGGAAATTGAACCTCTAAAATCATTACCACCAAAATACGACGGACATATTCACTTGCCAGTGCCTTTTGTAGACGGGAAACTTGCGGTAAGTCTTGATCGAATTGATAGAACAAATAGCCAGATTGAGTTTTCAATTAGTAAGAAATGGCTAGGCCAGCATAAGATTAAGAGAATTGGATTTGCATCGATTAGATGGTATGGCTTTGCAATTGATAATGCTGGTTTATATGAGGCGAATAAATTTGATGACGAATGGACGACAAAATTATTAGCTAGCAAATTCGATTATGAAGAGATTAAAGATCGTCATGATACAGGCGAACGTTATTTTTGGATTAAGCCAACCTTCGATCTATTTTATGAATGGTCAAATGATGTTGTGTTTATGGTGCAATTAGACGATGGCCAATATTACAATGGTCGCGTTCTCTTTAAAGATGACTGCATGGTGGAATGGTACCCTGGAAAAGACTGCAGAGTTAAAAGTTTTGATACGACAAAGACATCGCGGAACGCTAGATATGCAATACATGATGCTCCAAGAAAATATCAAGAAGGGATGAAGTTAAAAGCAGAGGATGGTTATCTGAATAGTGATGCGGTCACTGAAAATAAGGAAAATGAAACGCGTCCAGAAGAGCCAAAAAAGCCTGATCCTTCAAAGAATTCTAATGGGAAGAAGGATCCTGAGGGGTCAAAGAAACCTGATACTCCAAAAGCTCCTGACGAGAAGAAAATACCTGAGGAATCAAAGAAGCCTGAAAAACAAGATGAAACTACAAAAAAGAAAAATTTAGGAGATTCAAAAGAATCTGAGAAAACGGATAAAAAGACAGAGGGGGAGCCTAAAAATAAGGCTGGTGAATTAGCTGAGAAGAAAGATGAGGAAGGGGGAGCTAAGAATAAGGAAGAAATAAACAAAGAAGATAAAGTAAATGAGCATCATGATATGGTAGTAGAAAAACCACAGACTAATCTTGGGGAAGTAAAAAATACAGATTATATAAAAGATAGAAAGAGAAATAATGTGTCAGTGTTAGCTACGGAGAAGACTACCAATGATGGAAATAGTTCTGATACAGAAAATGATACGAAAACTGAGATAGAGGTAGAAAACGAGGCGGATACTATATCTCAGGATGATAAGGATCAGAATAAAGAATTAGGTAATAAGAATGATAGCAGCCTTAATGAGGTGCCAAAGTTAGGCGAAATTAAAAAGGAAAATACTGGTATCTCATTATGGTGGGCTTGGTTTATCGGAGGCACAGTCTTAGGTGCCACACTTCACAAGATCTTCTTCTCAATTCGTTCGAAAAAGAAATCTATTTCAAACTAGAACGATAGTCGGCGATAGCTCTCTCTTCATAGCAAAAATCTCTCAACATATCGTCGGTGAATTGAGAAGAAGTGCACCTTAAAAGATTCTATATCCTGCTATAGGTATTACACCTATAATCTTTATAGAGAATTATAGCCGTCAGCGATGATGGCTATAATTTTGGTTCAGAAGAAATATGTGATAAAATAGGCTTATGGAAAGCCTTTATGTTTTTTTGGCATTTATCTTAGGTTGGTTTGTTGCTCAGATTTTGAAGTTAATTTTCTTTATTATTAAGAAGCGGGGCAGGACAACATTTCAGGACGTTATATATTATATGGTGAAATCTGGGGGTATGCCGTCTGGACATACAGCAAGTTTTACAGCAGTAACGATGACGATAGGTTATGTTAGTGGTTTTACTTCGACAATTTTTGCACTTGCAGTATGTAATACCTTGATTATTATATATGATGCAATTAACGTAAGGCATTCGGTTGGAGAACATGGGGAAGTGTTGAATAAATTAATTGCGGACAAGAATAAAACAGAAGGAAGTAAAATTAAGAAGCTTCGTGTGGTTGAGGGACATACGGTGGCAGAGGCTGCGGTGGGGCTTATATTAGGAATTTCAATTGCAACGATGATTAAAATCTTCTGTTTATAGGCTAAAATGAGGGCTTTAAAGGTAAAAAGAAGGAAAAGTTAAAAAAATATAAAAAAAGTCCGAGAAATGTATTGACAGTTTGGTTTAAGTAATCTATTATTAGAGCATACAAATGCTGCGAGATAGATAAGATAACTCTGTGCTTTTGGAAAATGAAATTTAACAATTCAGTTGTGCAATTTGAAATGGTAAATATGTGTGATTTTTATAGTCATACGAAATCCATTTCTTTCATCGTCAGTTTATTTTTTATTTGAGTTTTCAAATTTAATATTCAAGGTCTTTTGACCTTTAATGGAGAGTTTGATCCTGGCTCAGGATGAATGCTGGCGGCATGCCTA
>CAUQIL010000044.1:0-5793 GCA_963518195.1 uncultured Candidatus Saccharibacteria bacterium
GAAAGTTTAAATGGAGTGCTGGATTGAGTGCCAGCAGGTACTTTCATGGTGATTTTACCGTCAATAGTTTCAATTTCTACCTCACAGCCAAGAGCGGCATCGATCATGGAGATATGTTGTTCGGAAAGAATAATATAACCTTCGCGCGTTAGGGTCTTATGGGGGCGAACTCGAATTTGGACTAACAAATCACCAGCCTCTCCAGAGGAGTCAGGGGCGGGTCCACCATGTCCACGTAGTCGAATAGATTGACCATCATCGATACCAGCCGGGATTTTTAGGTTAATCTCTTTTCCGTCAACTTGAACAGTTTTGGTGGTACCAAAAATTGACTCTTCAAATGAGACGGTCAAAACGGTTCGATAATCTGCCCCACGGCGTCTTTGGGCTCGCCCTCCACCGAAGCCGAAGAGAGTACTGAAGATATCATCGATGTTGCCATCTCCGCCAAAATCAAAATTGAAGTTTTGACCATTAAATGAGTAGCTGCCGCCACTAAAAGGATTGCCGCCGCCGTAGTTAGAATTTCCACCTACACCTGCATGACCAAATTGATCGTAGCGTGCACGCTTTTGCTTGTCGGAAAGTACTTCGTTTGCTTCTGTAGCTTCTTTGAATTTAGCCTCAGCTTCCTTATCACCAGGATTTTTGTCTGGATGATATTTAAAGGCGAGTTTTCGATATGCTTTCTTAATTTCGTCATCGGATGCGTTTTTGGATACGCCTAAAATTTCATAATAATCTTTTTGTGTAGACATAATTACTACTAATTATAGTGTTTTAGCACTCAAAATGCAAGAGTGCTAAATAATCTCTGCATAAAAAAGATATTTAGGATATAATGATGATATAAAAGAGGAGTAAATGATGAATAACGATAGATTAATTCTGATTACTAACCCTGGGAGTAGTTCTCGGAAATATGCTCTATATCGTGGTAATAACTTTCTATGCGCATTGCATTTTGAGTTTGAGGGGGACAAGATTGTATATACGCTGAAAAAAGCTGATGGTACAAAAAATAAAACGGAAACAAAATTTACAACTCTTAATGAGGTGGTTTCTGGTCTGGAAAAAATCTTAGTGGACGAACAGTATATTGGTGGTCCTACTAAACTTGATGCAATTTTAGCCCGCGTGGCCGCACCCGGAAGCTATTTTGCAGAAGACCATATTGTAGATGAAGAGTGTCTGACTCAACTTGAGACCGCAAAAGCAAGAGCACCACTACATGCACCTGTAATTGCTAATGAAATTGAGCAACTAAAGAAGACTTTTAAAGAAACTACTGTGATCGCGATTTCAGATTCTGGTTTTCATAATTCAAGGCCAGAATTAATGAAGGCTTACGCAATCGATACTGAGGTTGCTAATAAATATGATATTAAACGTTGGGGCTATCATGGCCTTTCGGTTGGTTCGATTGCTAGATATATGCGTGAGCAAGATATTTTAGAGGAAAAGATGATTGTTTGTCATGTTGGTTCAGGTTCGTCAATTACTGCAGTGTATAATGGTAAATCACATGATACAACTATGGGCTACACTCCACTTGAGGGTGTAATGATGGCAACAAGGACCGGCTCGATTGATGTTGCTGCTGCACTTGCAATTAAGCGTGAGCTAGGGTTAAAGACTGATGATGAGCTTGAAAAATATCTAAATAAGCAAGGGGGACTTCTGGGCGTATCTGGCCAAAGTGATGATATGCGCGAAATTATTAAATTAAGAGATGAAGGTGACTCGCGCGGTGTGTTTGCACATGCTCTATATATTTATCGCTTACAATCTGCAATTGGTCAAATGGCAGCCTCTTTGGGCGGAGTAGATGCCCTAGTTTTTACTGCAACAATTGGCGAGAGGTCTGATGATGTTAGGCGTCGAGTGGTGCAGAAGCTTGGGTATCTTGGCTTTACAATCGACGAAGAAAAAAATACTGGCGATATGAATGAGAGGCAATGTAATATTGCAGCTGTTGGATCAAAACCAATTTACGTGATTAAGACTGATGAATCTGACGAAATGATTGTTCGTGCAAATGACTTGCTAAATAAAATCTAGGTTAAAGCAGTAAGAAAAATAACCTCTTTGTGAGGTTATTTTTTTATGTTTTGAGATAAAGCTTTTATTCAATGGAGGTAATTTCGCCATCTTTAAGGTGTAAGAGGCGCTGATTCCGGGAGCCACGGAAGCGAAGGGTTAAATCTCTTTCGGCTAGAACGAAGGGTCCATCGATAAGAGCATCTAAGGTCTTAAAGAATTCCCATTGAAGGTTGTTTTTAGTCTTAATCTCGTCATAGGTATATCCAGAAAATGACCAAACATTCCAGCCAAGCTCTTCTTTTACGAATTTAGCGATCTCAATACAGGCAGCAGCTTGAATTGACGGTTCCCCGCCGCAGAAGGTGAGCCCAGTCTGGCCTTTGAGTTGACGAAGTTCTTCTTTTATATCCTCTACGCTGACTAAGACACCGCCTTCAGGGTCCCAAGTTTCTTGATTTTGACAACCTTCGCAACCAATGAAACAACCTTGGGTCCAGATGACGGCACGAAGTCCGTAGCCATTAACAATACTGTCATGTTCGATAGGTCCAGATAATCTGAGATACTGACTGTTGGAGCCGGCGACAGGTGAGACAAATTCTTGAGCCATAGTTTTCCTTATTAATTTAATAATTAAAAGTTAGGAGACTTGCTCCTAACTTTTAATGTCGGTGTTCTTTATTCTTTACCGAAAACAGCTGATGAGTTTGCTTTTGCGCATTCACGAGCGGCTTTTTGGGCTTTGGTGTAGGTGCCGGAAACATTGTGCTTAACGCGATCATGTTCCTCAGCTTTCTTACCATCGTTCCAGCGTTCGAGAGAGCCTACGAGGTAACCGGTGATACGGCGGAGTCTTTCGAATGGAACCTCGTCTTCGGTACGACCACATGATGGACAGCGAGTGTCGGCGATAATACCTGAGAAGCCACAGACTGGGTCGCGGTCAACTGGGTGGTTAACTGAACCGTAGCCAATGCCAGAATCGTGCATTTTACGAATGACGGCCTCAAAGGCGTCAATATTCTGTGATGGATCACCATCGAGTTCGATGTTGGAGATGTGTCCAGCAGGACAGAGTGCGTGGTAAGGAGCTTCGATTTCAATCTTCTCAAAGGCTGAGATTGGGTAATAGACTGGGACGTGGAAGGAGTTAGTGTAGTAGTCACGATCAGTTACGCCCTTGATGGTACCGAATTCTTTGCGATCGATCTTGGTGAAGCGACCAGAGAGACCTTCAGCTGGGGTTCCGATAAGACCAAAGTTGAGGTGGTTTTTCTTAGCGTACTCATCACAGCGTTTACTCATATGAGTGATGATGTCGAGACCTAATTCCCTAGCTTCTTCGCTCTCACCGTGGTGTTTACCGATCATTGCAACTAGAGCTTCGGCGAGACCGATGAAACCAATAGAGAGTGAACCATGCTTAATGACTTCACGAAGAGTGTCATTTGGTTTAAGTTTTTCACTACCAAACCAGTTACCTTCGCCCATGAGGAATGGGAAGTTACGGACGTGCTGGTTAGCTTGGAACTCGTAACGCTCGAGAAGTTGGTCTCTACAGAGATCCATGAGATCGTCGAGTTCTTTGTAGAAGCCAGTCCAGTCAGCTTCTTTGCGTTCTTTAAGGGCGATACCGTGCTTAATGCCAAGGCGAACAAGATTGATGGTAGTAAATGAGTTGTTACCGCGACCAGTGACGATACCGTCTGATTCTGGGAAAACAGATGAGAAGACACGAGTACGGCAGCCCATGGTAGCGATTTCAGTATTGTAATCACCCTTTTTGTAGTATTTAAGATTGAAAGGTGCATCAATGAAGGTGAAGTTTGGGAATAGGCGCTTTGAGGAAACTTCCATTGAGCGCTTGAAGAGGTCGTAGTTTGGATCTTCAGGGTTGTAGCTGACACCTTCTTTTACCTTGAAAATTGAGATTGGGAAGATAGGGGTTTCGCCATGTCCGAGACCTTTGTCAGTTGCTTCTAGAAGGTTTTTAGTAACTAAGCGACCGGCTGGGGTGGTGTCTGTTCCGAAGTTGATGGATGTAAATGGAACCTGTGCGCCAGCGCGAGAGTGCATGGTGTTGAGGTTGTGGATGAATCCTTCCATAGCTTGGAAAGTTTGTTTCTCGACGTCTTCATTTGAAGTTTCGATAACAGTTTCTGGAATTTTTAGCTTCTTAAGAGTCTCAGTGTCACCATAAGCGATGTCGTCTGGGATTTTAACATCTACTTTTTTGCCAGAGTATTTGTTGTATTTCTCTAGATTATTGCGAAGAGCTTTCTTGAAAGACTTATTCACACCTGGAGCCATGGCGTAGTCAAAGTTTGGGATTGACTGACCACCGTGCTGTTCGTTTTGGTTTGCCTGGAGGATGATTGCAGCAAGGGCGGCGTAGGAGGCAATGGAGTTTGGAGTGCGAAGATGTCCGTGTCCAGTATTGAATCCACCATTAGCGAATAGTTTAAGTGGGTCAGTTTGACAACAAGTTAATGTACCAGTGGCGTAAAAGTCTAAGTCGTGAATGTGAATATCGCCATTATCATGAGCAGCAGCAAAACGTGGGTCTACAAGAACGGTTTTGGCGAAGACTTTTGAACCTTCAGCGCCAAATTGTAGCATTTTACCCATGGCAGAGTTGCCGTCAACGTTGGCGTTGCTACGCTTAACATCTGAGTCTTCAGAAGCATCAGCGATGGCAATTGTTTTGTAGATACCCATAAGGTTTGATTTTGCATTACGGGTTTTATTGCGATCCTGTCGATAAGTAATATAAGCTTTGGCGGTGCGCTTGAAGCTTGAATCCATCAAGACTTTCTCAACTAAGTCTTGAATTTGCTCAACAGTAGGAGTGCGCTCTTTAACGGTTTCTTCAGCAAGTTTAAGTACTTTTTCGGATAATTGGGCTGCACGATCGTGTTTGAATTCTTCGGTCGCGGCGCCGGCCTTAGCGATGGCATCGGTGATTTTGTCTAGGTTGAAGTCAACAATCTTTCCATCACGTTTGACGATTTTTTTGAACATAAAAAATTACCTCCTTGATTGTGTCCAAAATTTCTTCAATGTTTTTTGATTAAATTTTTGTTATTAGTCTAGTATTGGTGACGCTATATTTAGTGTCTGTGTTTATTTTATGACACTATATGTAGTGTGTCAATGGAAACTGCTTATATTTTTGTTGTATTTTATACATAATTTTACAGAGATAATAGTATAATAACAGAGTATGAAAAAAATTAATTTTGGTAGTTATGAACCGAAGCGATGCTGGGTTGGCGAGAGTCAGAAGATTTGTTATGCTTCGCGAGATGAAGCTGAGGTGGCGGCACAGGTGGTAGCTCATGACTATGGAGTACCAGAATTGACCGTATATCATTGTGAATACGGTGACCACTGGCATTTGTCTTCGGGTGGGCGAACTAGTAAAAATAAGCGTTAAAGTACTGGATTTGCGGCAATGGAAAACGCTTTTTTACACCACAATTTGGTAGTTTATTAATTAAAGAAACTAGATTTGGGCTTGTCTCGGTATTTTTAACGTAGGTTGTCTGTGTGGTTGAAGTGTTTTGCTGAGCTATGCTCTGTGTGGTATTTGAAGGCTTTTGTTTATGTGGTTCGATTTTATTTTGAATTGAAACATGAGTGATCTTTTGGTTAACAATGCGGCCAAGACTGCTGAATTTGATTTCGCGTATTGTGTGTGGAGCGGTGAGTTCAACGTTTTTAAAAATTAGCCGTTTTTGATTAGTGAAA
>CAUQIL010000045.1:0-5634 GCA_963518195.1 uncultured Candidatus Saccharibacteria bacterium
CGCTAAAACAGATGCCTGTAACACTGAAGAGGTAGTCGAGAAGGCAAGTTCTATAGTAAGAGATTATAGCGCTAAAATCGATGCTAAGGTCCCGCTTACGGATGAAGAAAAAGAAGAATATAAAATACTATCAGACGCTTTATTAAATAAAAATTTTACCATCGATGATGGACAAGGCGGTAAAAAATGTCTTGAAACAAATAAATTGAAAATTGTTGTTGATGAAACTAGTGTTGATGACACCACTAGTACCAACGAAGATGCTAAGCAAAGTTACTGTCAGGAAAACGGTGGCTTCCTTTCCTGGATGCTTTGTCCAGCCATTGCTGATGGTGCATCTACTACCAGTGGTCTTCTTGGGTATATTACTGGTCTAACTACTGTCCATGATTCTATTATCAAGCAATTTGATGATCAGGGCTCATCAATCTATAAGGCTTGGTCTACCTTCCGTAATATTGCGAATATTGGTTTCGTGATTATGCTACTCGTGGTGGTATTTTCTCAGGTAACCAATGTTGGTATCTCTAATTACAATATTAAGAAAATCTTACCAAAGCTCATTGTCACCGCTATCCTTGTCAATTTCTCGTATTTGATTCTGGGCGTCTTGATAGATTTGTCGCATATCGTTGGTAACGGCGTTGGGTCTTTGATTAGATCTGTTGCGGTTGATAGTATGGATGCGGATGCTTCTGCTAGAGCCGCTGATCTTATAACTAAGATTGCCGGCATGGTTACCGGTGTTGCCGGAGCTGCGGGTATTGGTGCTGTCTTGCTATCTGGTCCAGCGTTGATATTACCTGTTGTCATGTTTATTGTCACCGCACTTATTTCGGTCTTCTTCGGCTTTATTACGTTAACTATTCGTCAAGCCGCTATTATTATGGTGATTGTACTTGCGCCGCTTATGATGGTCTTATATGCTTTGCCAAATACCTCTGCCATAACTAAGAAATACCTTTCTATTGTTAAGTCTCTCCTAATGCTTTACCCAATGTTTATCTTCGCTACTTCAGCTGGAGCACTTGCTTCATCAATTATTGTTGGAACCAGTGATGACCCACTTATGATGATTGTCGGTGGACTTCTAAATGTGCTTCCTTATTTCGCAATTCCATCCATGACCTCGAAGTCTCTTGCTGGTCTCGGTGCTATTACTGGTGCCTTCGATAAAATTCGTGGTGGAGCCCTCAAGGGTGCTGGTATGGCCGGTGGAGCTATTGGTGCATCAGAATTTTATAAGAATATGAAGAGTGATTTTAATTCTGATAAAAACCTGAATCGCTCACTTAGTAGACTTAGGAAATACAAGGCCATTGAGGACGCTGGTGGTACTCTTTCAACGTCTCAACGTAGGCGTCAGACGGAAGCTGCAGGAGCAGTCTTAAAAGACGCTAAAATGCGCGCTGGTGGTAGTGCTGCTGCTGGTATTGCCTTAAGTAATTATGAGGGGGCTGGATTTGCTGGTCTACAGGCTGCTGCTCTGAACGAACTTGAGGAGGCAGAGGATAAAAATAATATGATGCTCTTTGCTAATGAAGGTTATACGCCAGACGATATGATAGGTATGCTCAAAGAAGCTAGCGCAGCAGACTATAGTAAGATGACCGATGCGGAGAAGAGTGCTAATGATAGCCGAATTCGTGCACTCACTAAGAGTCTTATGTCGACTAAGGCCGGTCAAAAAGCTTTTGAGTCGCAAATTGCTAGTAATGGTGATATGCGACTCTCTAATCGTGCCTTTGGTCAGATTGCTCATGCCGCACTTAAGACTCCTGGTTTAGCTGATAAATATCAAGTTATGAACAATCAGTTTAGTAGCTATGTCGATGGAGGTGGAGATACCTCTAACACTAAGGTTCAAGCTGGGCTCATGGGCAGTACATTCTCCAATGGTATTAGTAAAACTCTTGCAGATATGAATTCGGATAAATTGCAAAAAATTACTAAGTTTGAAGTTGGTGAAATGTATAAATCAGGTGCAGATACAACTAATCTTGATAATGCATTCAATATGCTTGCTGCGGCTTCAATTAAAGACCCGAACCTTATCGCTGATTTTGATGGCATCAAGCAGGAGAAAATACTCGAGGCTCAAGGTAAATACATCGATGAATCTCAGAAATCTACTATTAATCTCAGAAGTGGTGGTTCTGCTACTGTCTACAATCCACCTGCAGATTTTGGTAAATACACGCAAACTAAAGATGCATCTGGTCAAATCTTCTATACCAATGATCGCGGCGATATCTTTAATGCTTCTACGGGTAAGCAAATAAAGGGTATGTAAAATCTCTAGTTCACTAACCGTCGGGTTTGGGGTATAATTATCTCAAGCCCGAATGGCGGAATTGGCAGACGCGCTAGCTTCAGGTGCTAGTCTAGCTTCTAGGTGCAGGTTCAAGTCCTGTTTCGGGCACCACAAGATTAGATCATAGTGAGAGCTATGATTTTTTGTTAAATTAATTTTATGCGGCGGTTTTTAGATAAAAATCCAGTCTTAAAAACTTGCCAGACCGCTGTTTTCTTAATTTTCAAATAATCTTGGCTCTTAAATTAAAAAGGAGCCAAATATGTTAAAAAACTTATTCAAAAATAAATCCCTCGATGCTCTGCCCCCGGATTTTCGCGTCGAAAATCACCCTCTCGATAGAGAACAACGCAAATCGATTTATGACCCCGCTAGATTTAATCTAGTCGTAGCTGGCGCCGGTTCTGGTAAAACCACCACCATTCTCGGTAAAATTCTCTATCTCTTGCAATCCGGTTTCGTTAGTCCACTAGAAATATTAGTTTTATCTTTTACACATGATTCCGCCACAGAACTCAGAGAACGTTTTCTGCGCGAATATTATCAAACATTTGCGGAACAGATTTTGCTCAGAAAATCTCCGTCACCGAACATTACAATTGAGACTTTTCATAGTTTAGCTCTGAAATTACTTCGTAGTCTCTGGCCAGATTTTTCTGTCACCACAAATGAAATAGATAACGAGCAGCCCGTTTCGGAAATAACTGATAATGTAATTTCTGGTTCTGATGAGCTTACCATACAGACTTCGATTATTCGCGAATTTCTCGATCTGCATGAATTGGATTCTATTACGCTGTCTCTAATCGCCAGTAAATTCTCCTCACCAGATTACAGCGAATTATTTCTTACGGTTTCCGAAAAATATCAAAGGGAATTATCCAGTCTCCTAGAAAAACATCAGACTACTTTTTCGGGTCTTATCAAATTAGCGATTCGGTATCTTCGCTCTGGTCAGATTAAAACTCGGTTTCGCTACATCATTGTCGATGAATATCAGGATCTCTCGGTTCTGCGACAGGAATTTCTCCGTCTCCTTCTTGAATCTTCGCAGGCAAATCTGTTCGCCGTAGGTGATGATTGGCAGGCGATTTATGGCTTCAGCGGCAGTCGCGTCGATTTTACTTTGAACTTCCGTCGATTTTGGGGTGATTTTTCTCTGCATCGTATTTCCAAAACCTATCGTTTTGGTCCCACCCTCGCAAGGTTAAGCTCGGGATTCATCATGCAGGATCATACCCAAATTCGAAAACAAATTCAAAGTCAAAAAGAAGATGCATTAGAGCCAGTCGTGGAGATCTCTGGCGATTCAGAACGACTCAACCTAGAGGTTTTGACGCATTATTTTAAATCTCTTCCGCGGGACAGTTCAATCTTACTGCTCGGGCGTTTCCAGATTGACCGGCTTCGTCTTCTTCATTGTACTCAGTTTAAGCTAACCTCAGATAGTATAGAATTTCAAACGCGGCCAGATCTAAAAATTCGTTTTCTCACCGTGCACCAATCTAAAGGCCTGGAGACTGATTATGTGATTATCCTTAATAATCGCGAAGCCAAGCTGGGTTTTCCTGCTCATGTTAAAGATCCGCCACTTAAGGCTGAGTTAATAAAAATCGCAGAAGAATTAGGACTAGACCAGGTTTCAGTCAATGAGGAACGTCGCCTCTTTTATGTTGCTCTTACTCGTGCCAAAAAGCAGGTGATTTTACTCACTGTCGATGGTAAGGAATCAAGCTTTATTAAAGAGTTGCGTCGAAAATTTCGTGAGGATTTCACCACCTATTACCTTTCGCATTTTGAAAAATATCTTAAGGTAGAATAGCCTACTTCTTCGGTTTAGTAATCGAATTAATTTTGTTGCCAATATTTTTATGAGTTTTTTGGATATTTTCCATTGCGGCTTTCGTCATGTGACGTTTAAATCTAGCCGCACGCGAATAATATTCACGGGTCAGCTTTTTGATTTCGGAGGTTACATCAATTTTGGTAGAGCCAAATTTGGCACTGAATTTATCACGTAATTTTAAAGTCGCTACCGTAGTAAAAATAATATCAATCACCAAAATTGTCAGTAGTACCCCATTAATCGATTCAATCATTGGCCAGGAAAGTGGTGAAATCAAATGTAGAATGAATGGATGCAAGCCGTATTTAATTGCCATCCCACCCAGACCAAAACCAAGAGAAGTTTCGAGCGAGACTCGGCCGTTTATGTTAAAACGTGTGGTTTCTGAGTAATCCCACCAACGCACTCGAAAGATTTTTTCCATGATTACGCTAGTAGTATATTCAATCACCGTACAGATTAAAGCAAAAATAAAAAATTCAATATACCATTCGAAATGAATTTCTTGCGTTAAGATTAAGAATGAAACCATACCTACGCCGTAAATTGGGCAAATTGGTCCGAAAAGAAAACCACGGTTTTGCAGTTTGCGTTGCTCGATGCTGGTCCAAATACATTCGAAGATCCAGCCGATAAAAGAATAAATTATGAACATCAAAAACCAGAAGCTGATAAACCTGAATACTTCATGAAATTCAAACATTACTTATCTATTTTAACATGAGAGGTCGGGATTTGTTTATGTTAAAATAAAAGTAATGATTTAGTTATTTTTGAATTTTAAACCATTGTTAAACTTAATAAAAACAAGGAGAATAAATGTTAATTTCTGAAAATGTCCCGATTAAAAATCTTGTCACCATGCGTATTGGTGGTCCAGCCAAATATGTCATCGAGATCAAGTCTAAAGATGAAATTCCAGAAGCTTATCAGTTCGCCGCTGAAAAAAATCTCCCAGTCACCATCCTCGGTAATGGCGCTAATACTTTTGCCACCGACGAAGGCTACGAAGGTGTGATCTTGCTCGATCGCATTCTCGGCATCTCACAGCTTTCTGCGGAGGAAATTGAAGTTGCTTACGGCGCCGAAGTGAAAGCCGAGGCTGAAGCCGAGGGATACGGTTATTTCCGCGCTAATGGTGGTGAAATTTGGGACTCTTTAGTTAACTTCACTGCCGCCCTTGGCTACTCTGGTATTGAAGCCATGGCTGGTATTCCAGGTACCGCTGGTGCTTCTCCAGTTCAGAATATCGGCGCTTATGGCCAGGAAGTCACGCAGGTGATCGTTTCTGCTGATGTCTATGATTTGAAGGAAAAAACTTTTAAAACCATCCTCGCTGAAGATATGCAGATGAGTTACCGCAAGTCCATCTTCAATTCTGGCGAAAGTGTCGGTCGTTACTTCATCTATTCCATTGTCATTCGTTTGAAAAAAGGTCAACTCAATCCACCATTCTACCGCTCTTTGCAGGCCT
>CAUQIL010000046.1:0-5618 GCA_963518195.1 uncultured Candidatus Saccharibacteria bacterium
CTTGAATCACTCATTCAATTAGTTAAGGAAAAACAACTAGATTTTGGCGCCGCTTTCGATGGTGATGGCGATCGCTGCCTAATGGTTGATAAGAACGGCACTGTTATTGACGGCGACGATATGATTGCCTGCATTGCTGGTTACCTAGGTCTGCCGAAGGTTGCTATTACCATTATGGCAAATAAGGGTCTCTTGAACTGGTCTAAGGATACCGGCATCGAGCTTGTTATGACAGATGTTGGCGATCAGAATGTCTCCGCCAAAATGCGCGAGGAGGGGATTCTTCTCGGTGGCGAACAGAGTGGGCACATTATTTTGCCAGGCGAATCCATGGGTGATGGGGTTCTCACTGCCTTAGTCATCTCCAAAATTTATAGCGAAACATTAAGAAGAAGACAGCATGAAGATCAACTTATCCTAGATTATGAAGCTATGCAAGAAGCCAAAAAACAGGAGCAGGGTAAAGAATCGACCGCCCAAAAAATTCCTCAAGAAGTTTCCCTGTCTTCTATCTGTTCTTCCTTGCAAAAGCTTCCTCAGGTAATCAAAAATCAATCAGTCAGCCCTTCCCTTAAACAAGCCTTCCGTAATCATATGCCGCTTGCCGAAGAATTTATTAATCAGAAAACTGCCGAACTCAACTCTCTCGGCTGGAGTCTCAATGTTCGTGCCAGTGGCACCGAGGAACTCGTGCGTATTACTATTTGGGGTGACGATCCTGATAAGATCAATCAAAAAGCCTTAGCAATTGCTACTGATTTACAAGCACTTGAATCTTCTCTCTAGTTAACTTAGTTTTTATTACTTAATCGTAAAGGAAAAAATATGATCAAGATTATTGCAGTTACAGAATATAATAAAACAGTCGCCGACAGAATTCGTCAATTACTCATCCAACTTTCACGCAGTGGCAAAGATAAGGGTGAAATCCCGCAAGAATGGTTTGAGCAACTCATTTCTTCTCCTTGGCATGACTTACTTCTTGCAGTTGAATCTGCGGAAGATGACAATGTTAAACAAGATCCCCTTGTTCTCCCCGAACAGATTCTTGGTATGGCCTCAGTTTCTGTAATTTTTGGTGCCGGCATTGGTAAAAATGCCTATCTTGAAGATTTTGTCGTAGACCAATCAGCTCGTGGCAAAGGTATCGGAAATCTCTTATTTAATGCTTACGAAGATTGGGCAAGGGAAAAAGGCTGTAAAAATCTTGAGTTCACCTGTGGTCAAGGCCGCGAGGCTGCTCAGCAATTCTACAGAGACCACGGTGCGGCAACCTACGACACCAACTTCTTCCGCAAAAAGCTAGATAACTAATTTATCTTAAAAATTTAGAAAGACATCAATGACTTCAGAACAAGATAAGTCTCATAATAATCTTCTTGCTATTAATTTTCTTAACAATAAAGTACTACCATGTTTTCTAAATTGTAAGAATAAAAAAATAATTAGTGATCAAGCAATCTTCACCTACATCGCAACTAATTTCTGGAAAATCCCCTTTATTTTTAATAAAGAAAAATACATATTGTATGGCTACGATTTTATTGGGGAAGCCGACAATTCCGTTGAGCCACTTAGCTTTTTTATTAAAAGCAATGATAAAAGTTTAACTGATCATACCTTTGAAGTTCTCCCAATTTCTTCCGAAAAAAACAACGATGTGACTAGCTATATATACTTCAATAAATATTTTAGAATTAATCAATACCATCCAGTATTTTCGGACGAAATATTTTTAGTTAAAATTAATTTTCAATTATAATATATCTATGAATATCTACATTTCTGGCATCTCTGGTACCGGCATGGGTCCACTCGCTCTCATGGCAAAAAATGCTGGCTATCAAGTTTTTGGCTCCGATCAACAACGTGGGGCTATTTCGAATGAGCTCGATCAGGCACAAATTCCCTTCGCCGTTGGCGCGCAAGATGGCCAATATCTTCAAAAAGTTCACGAGAAGTATCATCTCGATTGGTTTGTTCATACCTCCGCTCTTCCCGAAGATCATCCAGAATTAAAACTCGCCAAATCTCTTGGCCTTAAAATATCTAAACGCGACGAGTTGACCGCCACTCTAGTCAAAGAACTCAATCTCAAAATGGTTGCCGTCGCAGGTACTCACGGAAAAACTACTACAACGGCCATGTTAATTTGGGCTGCCAAAAATCTTCAACTTCCCGCCGCTTACATTGTGGGCTCCACTTTAAATTTTGCTCCTTCTGGCTCCTATCAAAAAAACGATCAATATTTCATCTACGAAGCCGACGAGTATGATCGTAATTTTCTCCACTACCAGCCCTGGCTCTCTCTGATTACTTTTGTTTCATATGATAATCCTGATATCTACCCTTCTGAATCTGATTATCATCAGGCTTTTCTTCAATTTGAAAACCAGAGCCAATCTCTCATTTTTGCAAATCCGGCTGCCACCCCTTCGGATCTTTCGCAGCTCTCATCTCAGTCGTTCCAGATTTTAGAAACTACAGATCCTCGCCTCACTCTCGCCGGCTCTGCTCGTCGCGAAGATGCGAATCTAGTCTTTTACGCTATTAAACAGATTTTGAAGGATCAGCCAAACGTTCATCAAGTCTCTGATCAGCAAATTATCGACATTCTCAATCAGTTCCCAGGCGTTGGTCGCCGTTTTGAGCGTCTCGCCGATGGACTCTATTCTGACTATGCGCATCACCCGGAAGAGATTCGCGCCACTGTTGAGATCGCCAAGGAAGAGGCTAAGAATCTTGGTAAAAATGGTGTGGTCGTCGTTTATCAGCCTCATCAAAATACTCGCCAACACGAAGTTTTCTCTCTTTATCAGGACGTTTTTCTTGGTGTCGATCAGCTTTTTTGGCTCCCAACTTATCTCACGCGCGAAAATCCCAACCTAAAAATCTACACCCCAGCCGACTTTATTGCCACTCTCAAAAATCCTGAGATCGCCACCTCTGCCGACCTTGACGATCAACTTAGATTAAAACTAAAATCTCTTCTTCAGGATAATTACCTGGTTATTCTTATGTCCGCCGGTCCTGCTGATCAGTGGTTCCGTGATAGTCTAATCTAGACCCCTCCACCAGCTTTCCTGTTATGCTATAATTAAAACGTTTATGGGTGGTTTTATTAAGAAGGAACATCAGGAGGAGAAGCGCCGTCTTTCTCAGCTTTTTAAGCAGATTAAGACCTGGCAGCTCCTGCTGGCCCTCATTCCTCTACTTTTTTTAACCGCAACCTTTTTACGTTTTGATCACCTCAAGATGCATGATTTAAAAAATAAAGTTCTTCAGGCAGATCAGGGAAAAACCGCTGACGGCAAGGAAATCACCTCTCAGGAGGAAATTGATAATAATCTAAAAACTACTCTTACCGAATTAAAACAATATACCGAATCTCACATCATCATTAATTTCATCGAAAAAAATGGGCGTAATGTCCTAACTTTTGGTACTGGGCCTTTTTACTTAGAAAATCAATATAACCGTAAAGCTACCACCGCTCTAGCTGAAGCAGAGAACCAATTAAAACAAACTGGCGATAGTAACCCAAATGGTAATATCTTTGCCAAGGCAATGGAAATCTGCAAACCCCAGGCTATTACTCACGGTTGGGCCTGGAATAGCCCTGGCTACCTTAACTGTATGACCGGAGTTATCAATAGCTATCCCTCAACCGATCAGCTCACCACCTCTCTCGCGGCGAATATTCCGCCAACTTCTCTTTATCGCTATGATTTTTCTTCCCCTGTCTGGGCGCCCAACCTTGCTGGCTTTTCCGTTCTTCTCTGTCTTCTGATTTTTGTTCTCATTCTACTTCGTTTTATTGGATTTTTAATTCTTCGTATTGACATTATTTTTATCAAATAAAACATTAATATTTTCACCTCTATAAAATCCCTTAAAACCCCTTGACAGATTAACCCCCCTACCATAAGATAAGACTATATCAATTAAAGGAGGAAAAATGGCCTACAGTCACACTAACAGCAAAGGCATCACCTATTATCTACATAAATCTGAGGTTACCCTCCGTGGTGGCAAGCCTCAGACTATTTATTTCTTCACTAAAACTGAGAATAATCCAAAGGGTACTCCAGTTGATCTTCCTGAAGATCGTGTTGTCAATGAAAACCCACGCAACGGTTTCCTTACTCTTTCTAAGAAGAAATAATTTCGAGATTAAGGTTAGCTAATTTAGTAATCAAACACTAAAATCTTATAACAAACATGAAAATACCAGGTCTATACCTGGTATTTTTTGTAGCTATGGTTTTTTGGGTCCGCGCATCAATCTATTTTTTTGCATAAAAAAAATGGACTGGCAAAAGCCAGCCCAAAAGAGAATAGTTAGTGACTTGTTTTTCTAAATAAATTATCACCTCCCCCCTTAATTCTGAACTCTTGTTTTATTATTATAACTTAGACAGCATATCTAAGAGTTCATACAGTGTTTGTGAGCTAGACCAAGCCCAGCCGTCCCACTCTTCACCAGAGTTAAGCGGTGTGCCATTGTGTGCTAGCCATACTGGATGGCAGCTGTCCAGGAATCCATTATTGTAACGGTACTGGATTTTTAAAGTCCAGTTGTTACGCGAGAATTCCTGCTGTACGACATTATAGTCGCCACCAGTCGCCTTCCAGCTCTTTGTTACCACGGTAAACCCAGAGTTCTTCGCAGAACTTTCGAGGGCATCTGCGAGCTGCATCATGTAACCGCTGTATTGCTTGCGGTTATCTTCTTTCGCGTGCGCCTCGGTCACTCTCTTGATCTCAGCCATGATGGCCTTTTCTTTTTCTCCAGCAGCCTGGACCTGCTGATTACTAGTGTTTCCACTAGCCTTATTACAGGTCCCGCTATTACAGTTGCAATTACAAGTGCAGCTGCACTGGCAACTACTGTACGCTGCTTTTGCCGAACTAGTCGGCACTGAAAAGAAAATTACTAAAGCTATCGCAACGGCGCCTTTAAAGATATTGTTTAACATAGTCATTTTATATCCTCCTTTTAAAAAACTATGTTATGGCCCCCGCCCTATTGCGGGATTTTTAAGCCACTCCTACATCAATCTTATTATAACATTTTTTAATAGAATGTAAAATATCAGCTAGCTTTTAGCGGAGCCAAATAAAAATTCCAACCACTGCTCAAAATTCGATAATTTTCTTGCCTCTATCCTTTCATCAAGGGTTAGTTTCGGGTGTTTATTTTTAGCGATTTCACTATTATTCGGCAAATCAATCATCACCTCACCTGGCAGCTGTTTCCCCAACAACTTGCGCGCCTCTAATTCTTGGTACTCCTCAGACGCGTAATACTGATTTTCTAATTTTGTCTTATTCACATCAAGTTGGAGTAACTCCATCTCTGTCTGCTTGGCGTTCATTTGTTGCTGTAATTCCCAGTTTTTAGCAATTGAACCAACTGAAGCAATTAAAAGCGCTGAGAAAAGCAATGGAATAGAGAGCAGTAAAATATTATTAAAATCTAATACTTCAGTTTTTACCCAAAAACGTAAACGGTTAAAACGTATTCTGAATTGTTCTTTTTTCGAACGCACACCCATATATGTCTTATTATATCAGTTTGTGGTAAAATTAATAACAACCTGGGGGCGTAGCTCAGG
>CAUQIL010000047.1:0-5497 GCA_963518195.1 uncultured Candidatus Saccharibacteria bacterium
TTTAAAATTTAAAATTTAGAACTTGTTCTATAATTTTAGGTTTTAAAAATTAAAAAACGGAGCGTAGCGATTCTTTTTTATTTCGACGAATACCGATGTGTATTCATACACACGGCTCTTTTGAGTGAAAGAATAAATAGAACACAACGTGTTCTATTTTTATTTCGACGAATGGCCACAGTGATCGTAGTACACAAATATTTTCTTTATGCTAAAATTATATAAATAACTGGAGGTGGTCATGAGTAATACAGATACTCGTAATGAGCGGACTGAAACTATTTCAGATCTTTCGCTTAAGCTAAAGCAACAAAAACAAGCAAAAAATTCCAAAATTCGCGTTCGTTTGACGCAGAAATTCAAAAAACCAACCTATTTTACCGCACATTTCATGGCTTTTCTCGTGGTTTTTATTTCACTTGTTTTTTGTCTCGCCTATCTCAGCAATCGTGGCGAAAATACCGACCTCATCAAACTTAGTCCAAGCCAAATAGCCCTACAAAAAGAATATGAGAAAGATTTTACTTCCACAGGCCACACCATAAAAAATCCTAATATAATTTTAAACCCCTACAAAACCTCACCTCTCACCGCTTTAATCATCTTTGAAACAGAAGAAGAAGTCTCACCAACCGTCACCATCCTAGGAAAAGATTCAAAGACCACCCTCTCCCATGATTTTGTTAAGGCCAAGAAGCATTACCTCCCAATCTATGGACTATATCCAGACACCACCAACAAAATTAGGATCACTTATGAGGCTCCAGTCAAAACTGGAGAACAAAAAACCAACGCCTCAATTGCTCGTTCTGGCAATGTAATCGATGAACATAGCGCCGCCAAAAAACTTGAGCAATACGAATCGCAACATATCACTAAAGTAGGAAATCAGTTTACTCCAGTCAACCACGAAATAAACCAAGAACTCCAAAAAGAGAGTCAATCAAATCTCAAAAATATTGTCGAAACCATTGATCGAGAGTTTGAAATTAAAACTGAACCCCTTCCCGAAAATCTCCCAAAAGCTACGCTAGTTAGCTCTGACAAATCCAAGCTAAGCTCAGATTTTTATTTCTTTAGTCCAGCTACAAAAAATAATTATATGACCGCCTATGATATTAATGGCGACCTTAGGTGGTATCTTAAAAATACAGCTCTTTGGGAAAACACAAAATTAAATAACGGTCATCTTCTTGTTAGTACCGAACGCTTGATTAATCCACCATACTATATGACCGGTCTCTATGAGATTGATTTGCTAGGTAAAATTTATGCCGAATACTCACTACCTGGCGGTTACCATCATGATTATTTTGAGCTAGAAAATGGCAATTTAATAGTAGCTTCCAATAATTTTAGTAGCCAAAACCGTACTGTCGAAGATTATATTGTAGAGCTAGATCGTAAAACTGGCCAAGTCGTCAAAAGAATTGACCTTCAAAAGATCCTCAAAAAAGATGATGGTAAAAACGAGAATTGGACCGAATACGACTGGTTTCACAACAATTCTATCTACTATGATAAAAACTCTGACTCATTAATTTTATCTGGTCGGCACCAAGATGCTGTAATCAGTATCAACTATACCACCACCGACATTAACTGGATTTTAGGCGATCCCACAAATTGGTCTTCCTTTTATCAGAAATATTTCCTCAAGCCGATTGGACAGAATTTTGAATACCAATGGAGCCAACACGCCGCAAAAATCACCCCAGACGGATACCTCACGCTCTTTGATAATGGCAATAATAAATCCAAGAACCCAGAGTCCTACATTAAAGCTAACAGTTCATACTCGCGAGCCGTAGTCTACAAGATAGACACAGCGCAAAAAACTGTCGAACAAGTTTGGCAGTATGGTAAAGAACGGGGAAGCGACTTCTATTCTCCATACATATCAGATTTTGACTTGCTTAGCCAAAACCACTACCTAGTTCTTTCCGGTGGCATCGTCAAATCAGATGGCATCCCCTCAAACCAGCCTGCTGGCCTCACTACCGGCCACGTCGAGCTTCTTTCGAATACCGTGGAACTACTAAACAATCAAGTCATTTTTGAACTACATATTCCAACCAATAATTACCGTGTCGAAAAAATGGATCCATATGCTGGCGTAAACTATACCATGCAAGGCGCTAAGCAACTTGGCACTCTCGACTTCACTGACCCCGAAGAGAGAAAACAGGGCTTCATCACAAATACTGAAGTCGACCAAGACTTTCTAAAACGTCACGACATTACACTAAGAAATGAAAAAGATCGGCTCGTCTTTTCTGGTCGTTTCAAGCGAGAAGATAACGTACGTGTTGGACTTTACCGCAATTTCTACACCAATCTTTATCAAGTCCCCATCAGCAAGCATCCTTACACTGCTCTCTGCGTAGACGTATTCTCTGAAGACGAAAATCAAAATGGGATCAATGTTACAAAATACATCAATAAAGATGGACTTCGTGGTAATTATTCTGTCTATATCGAGTATAATGGTAAATTATATAATACAGGTAAATACTTCAATGCAAAATAAATCCAACAAACACACTATCATCCTAATAGTCTCCGTAGTTACTCTTCTTTTACTAAGTATGATGATTTATGTAAGTAATACACTTAATCAATCCACTAGTACCAAAAAGGGCCACACCAATACCGCCTCGTCGCAAGGGTCAAATGCCGAATTTGCTAAAATGACCGAATCAGACATTAAAAGCTCGGAAGACAAGGTAAATATTTATATTTTTTGGGGAGACGGTTGTCCACACTGCAAACATCTAGCCGAATTCTTTAATCAGCATCGCTCCGAAGTAGAAAAAATGGCCAACTTATACACATTAGAAGTCTGGAAGAATTCCGATAACCTCACTCTTATGAAAAACTTTGGTAAATTTCTTGGCGAAACACCAAAAGGTGTCCCCTATTTTATCATCGGCAATAAAACCTTCTCAGGCTACTCTGAGTCAGACACTAAAACACAAAAACAGATTCTTGAAACCATAAAAACTGAATTTCAAAAGTCGACCAAAACTGATAAATATCAAGAGTATAAAAAGAGCACAAAATAAAACGAAAAGATACCCCATCAGGGGTATCTTTTTTGACTAATTATAGTTTTCATATTATAATATTTCCATATTTTGTACCTTAACAATACCTTAGAAGAAGGAGGTCATTACAATGACAATCAAACTATTAATTATGGTCATATTGTCCCTCAATGTGGCTACCGCAGCAATCTATAAGTTTTATAGACTACTTTCAGGAAATGACAGTGAACGATTTATTCATGTCAAACAGTTCGTCTTTAAGTCTATAAAAAACGAGGCGGCCGAGAACGATAATACTATTACAAATTATTTCTTGGCACATGGTTTTTTAAATGAACCGATCTTATCCTTCGTTTTTTTAGACAAATTATTAAAGCCCAATTGTCATCTGTATTACATGCAATACGATAATTTTGGCTATGACGCAGAAGCCTATACGAACCAATTATACGACAAGGTCTCAGCGGTCACTAAAGAAGCTTCAAAAGCGGGGAAGAAAGTCGAAAATATTGCCGTCAGTATTTCGCTGGGCGATCAAATCGTTGCACCGATCGAAGAAACATTTGATCAGGTCATTGCCATCAATCCTTGTACCTACAATAGCTTTCTCAACCGGAAGTATAGAACGATTATCGCTTTCTGTACTCCATTTCTGTTTGCTATAGAGTATGCTCTCGGGTGGTTGTCATTTATACCAATTATTGCAAGTGACCATAATTATTACTCGATTGCTCTAATTGCGGATCAAATTTATGACATGAGACATCTTAGGCCATCGGAAAGTATGCGCCTAAAGAATCAGCCACGTAAAATTCTCTTGAGCAGATACGATCAATTTCTTGACAATCAAGTAATAGAGAACTATTATCCGCAGGCAGACATTCAGTATATTAACTGCAAACATGGAACCATGTCCGACCCCAATGATTCGCAGCTCTATATGCAGGGTGTTCAAAAACTTTTTGGGCAATCCAAAGTCACAGACTACCCCTATCCTTGGGAAAGAAAAGTTGTTCGATAAAAAAATTCTAAGGTACACAATATACGCCGGATTAATCCGGCGTTTTTTATAAATCTGTCATGAAAAACTTGAAAAACCCACTCTAAATTGCTATAATACATTTATTCAAAGTATGCTTGGCGCGAGCCAAATACCTTGAGTGCGCTAGGACGGAGTGCGAACGACAGCCTAGCATTGCTGGAGTAGTCTAGCGGCAATGACAAGAGACTGTAAATCTCTCGGGTTACACCTTCGTAGGTTCGAGTCCTACCTCCAGCACCATTTTAAGACCAGTTATTTTAAGATCAAATTTGGTCTTATTTTTTTGTAAAAAAAAGCCTTTATTCGGCTTCCTTTTTCAGTTTTTCTTGGTATACGACCCAGTTAAAACGTTCCAAAATCCGATCAACAAGATCGAGCTCAGTCGAAATATCAGGATAAGCCTTTTGAAATTCATTAAAGACTTTTGCACGAATATTGTTGACGTTTTCATTTCCGCAAAGCAAGAACATTGTTTCTGGCAAAATCTTTTCGTCGCCTTCCTGAAGTAACGCATCCAAAGTTTTTCTCTCTAACGAGTATGGGACATCAGCATTAAAACCATAGTTAAGGATATCCGTATTACATGCCTGCTCCAATGTCGCACTGTTATTCATGAGTAGAGCTAACCATTCCACGCTCGCCTCATTAATAATCCGGTTTGCCTCAAAAACATCTTCTTTTCGATCACTTTTAAAATCCCCTTCAAAGATATTTCTCGTGATAATATGCGTCTTTTCATGATCCAAGACATGCTTGAATGCATTATTGTCTAATTTACTGACATCATCGTCTCGAGACAACACGTTAGGACCAAAACCAATGTCCATCGCATAGGTAATCTCTGGATAAAAACTACTCGTGTCATCATGAAGTTCCATATACACGTCAGGCGATGTGCAGCAACCAGCATTCTCTCGTTCCCGAAAAACATCCACCACGCGATATTTTATTTTATGTTCGACAAATCTAGACATTTTCTGAGTAGTAGATTCTGGCAATACGCCGTCCGAGATTAATTTCTGCACTGCATTTGTATATGTTTCATCATGTCGGTTTGCTGCTGGTAAAAAGTACTCTCTGGCATATCTCTGCAACGCATAATCATACCATCTTGCAAAATCATGAACATTAGAAACCTCAGATCTTCTCAAGTCTTCAATATAAGTAAAATTTCCCGTCTCATAATCACGGTTCCATTCGTTACTCTCTTCTTCCTTTAAGAAGTTCGAAAGCCACTGTCCGTTTCTTTTACTGTATAGTTCTGACAGTTTCCCAATCAGCCCATCAAGACGTGCTTCTTGCCTTGAAGTTAACCCCTCAAATCGATCAAGATACTCATACCCCTCTAGGTTTTCTTTTCCATATTCATAGATTTTTGATACAGACTCAATACGATTAGGAGCAGATT
>CAUQIL010000048.1:0-5323 GCA_963518195.1 uncultured Candidatus Saccharibacteria bacterium
CGAAATTACCGGTGACATCACGTAATGCGGTTTGGGCAAAAGTGGAGGTCGCATAGGCATAATTGGTGGTTTCAAAAACAGCTTTTTTAGCATCAATTACACGGAAATAAACGACGGCATCAACATTAACTGTGACGTTGTCTTTAGTGATAACTTCTTGTTTTGGAACATCCATTGGCGTAGTACGAACATCAACACTGCGCATAGTGTCAATATAGGGGATAATGACATGAAGTCCTGGATCAAGGATTTTACGAAAACGGCCAAGACGTTGGACAACACCACGTTCGTATTGATTAATAATTCTGACGCCGGGAATAATAATAAGGGCGGCGATTAAGATGATGACAATAAAAATCATAGCTTTTACTCCTTTTATAGGTTTATTATATCAAAATGATTAGAAAAACACAGGGGTGCTATAATGTAGAAAATATATTTCTAATTAATTTCGTTGTTTTAGCTTATAGGGAGAGGATTAAATAAGATGGAAGAAATAATCAAAAGACTAAAGAGTGACCCGCGTAACGCAAGTTACACCTTGCGCGAGGTACCGCCAATTCTTCAAATCTCTGAAGATGCAGAGATTCTAATTATTGGACAAGCTCCTGGAGCGAAAGTTGAAGAGAACAGAATTCCATTTATGGATAAGTCTGGAGAAAAATTGCGTAATTGGATGGGTATAGATGAGGCAACTTTTTATTCAAAAAAAATTGCAATTATGCCTATGGATTTTTATTATCCAGGTAAAGGAAAAACTGGGGATTTACCACCGCGGAAATTTATAGCTGAAGAGTATCATGAGGATATTATGAAATTGATGCCAAAAATTAAGTTGGTTATTTTGATAGGCGAGTATGCAATTAAGTATTATCTTAAAGATACAAGAAAAAAGAATTTAACTGAAACAGTAAAATGTTTTCAGGAATATTTACCGAAATATTTTCCTATTGTGCATCCTAGCCCGTTAAATTTCCGTTGGCAAGCAAAGAATCCATGGTTTGAGCGAGATGTAGTGCCGGTTCTAAAACAAAAAGTACATACGATTCTTGATTAGATTTATGGCTTGGTGGGAAAATAAATTTTCTGATCTTTAATTTCGTCTGGTAGGTAGCTGACATCATGATGGAATCCAGCTTCCCATTTATATCCCTTGGCGTAGCCTAAGTCTTTCATTAGCTTGGTTGGTGCGTTGCGAATGCCTAGAGGGATTGGAAGATTGCGAGTATTTCTGGCAAGCTCTTTCGCGCGATTCCAGGCGTCATAACTACTACGATCTTTTTTTGACTTGGCTAAGGCAGCTGCGACATGAGAAAGGATAATGCCAGATTCTGGCATGCCAATGCGTTCGACTGCCTGAAAGGCGGAAACAGCTAGGCCTAGAGCCCCATTGCCACCTAGTCCAATATCTTCGGAGGCGAAAATGACCATACGGCGAGCGATGAATTTAGGGTCCTCTCCACCCTCTAGCATACGCGCAAGATAATATAATGTGGCATCAACGTCGCTGCCGCGCATGGATTTGATAAAGGCGGAGATTGTGTCGTAATGATAGTCACCGTCTTTGCCATAGTTAATGATTTTTTTGCCGACAGCTTCAAGAACGAGATCTTGGGTAATAGTTTTGCCTAAAGAGAGACAGATTTCAAGGTCACCTAAGGCTGATCTGGCATCGCCATTGGCTAGCTTAGCGATCAATGCTAGGCTTTCATCTGGAATTTTTTTATTAATTCCCTCTTTTTCTGTGGCGCGTTTTAGAATCTTTAGAATAGCTGATTCGTCTAGGTTCTTTAGGACTATAACTCGAGACCTTGAGATGAGAGCAGGAATAACCTCGAAACTAGGATTTTCGGTGGTGGCGCCAATTAAGGTAATCAGCCCAGATTCAACATGAGGAAGAAAGGCGTCCTGCTGAGCCTTATTGAAACGATGAATTTCATCCACAAAAAGAAGTGTACGGATCTTAAGGTTCCAGTTTTGTTTGGCACGTTCAACGACTGCCTCGACATCGCTTTTATGGGCAGTGACAGCAGAAAGTTCGATGAAATCGGCTGCAAATTCTTTAGCGAGGATACGAGCGAGGGTGGTTTTTCCAGTACCAGGTGGACCCCAGAAAATGAGGTTGACGGGTTCTTTCTTTTTGGCAATTTCGGTTAGAATTTTACCCTCACCGATGACTTGCTCTTGTCCTAAAACGTCAGACAAAGTTTGTGGACGCATGCGTTCAGCTAGGGGTTGTCTTGGTGAATTTTGTGGATCCATGGGGTTCTTATTTGATTAATATTAGGTTTAAATAAACTTAAGATGGTTTTTCTTTTGATTTATTTTTCAACAAAGGCACCAGATTGACGTGACCACAACTTCTTATACTGTCCATTTGGATTTTTGAGGAGTTTTTCATGCGGTCCTTGCTCGATGATCTTGCCATTCTCAAGTACTACGATACGGTCGAGGCTAGAAATGGTAGAAAGGCGGTGAGCTACTACAATGGAAGTGCGACCATGCATGAGGCGAAGTAGAGCTTCTTGGATTAGAGCTTCGGATTCAGAGTCAAGGGCAGAGGTGGCTTCATCGAGGACGAGGATTGGCGCGTCTTTTAGGATGGCTCTTGCAATGGCAATGCGTTGGCGTTGCCCTCCAGAAAGTTTAACACCACGTTCGCCAACCATGGTCTCATAGCCGTTAGGAAGCTTTTCAATGAACTCGGCAGCATTGGCGAGTTTGGCAGCATGTTTAATTTCTTCCATAGAGGCATCAGGTTTAGCATAGGCAATATTCTCTGCAATGGTGCGATGGAAAAGTGAGGCCTCCTGAGGAACGTAAGCAATATTTTTACGCAGACTGTGTTGAGTGACCTTGCGGATATTTTGATCGTCAATTTTAATTGTACCTTTGTCAACATCGGCAAAGCGCAATAAGAGTTTGGTGAGGGTGGTTTTACCAGAACCAGAGAGACCAGCCAGACCGATACGTTCGCCGGGTTTTAATTCTAAATTAAAGTCTTTAAAAATACTTTCTTTGGCATCAGCATGCGTAAAAGTAATGTGATCAAAAGTGATGCCACCCTTATCCACAATGAGCTTCTTAGCACCTTTTTCGTCCACTACGGTGTCAACAGTATCAAGAATGACAGTCATTTCATGCGCATCGCCGAAGACACGGGTAAAGTTTTTAAAGATGCTACTGACATCCCAAAGATTCATCAGAATGGTCTGAGAGAATTGGAAAATAAGAATGACGGTGGAAACCGGGAGGGCCATAACAGGGGCACCAACCACAATGAAGGCAATCATAATAAGGTCGATCAGAAGAAAGATGGAGTCGAAAATCACATCGCGATGGATTGTGGCGCGCATGGAATTTTCACCGGCAGCTAGCGTTTCGGCTTGGAACTTGGTGTAGCGAGTGCGTTCGTAGTTTTCCTGGGCGTAGGATTTGACAGAGATAATGTTGGTAATTGAATCGGTAAGTTGACCGGTCTGTTTATTTTGAGCGGCCGCTTCTTTTTCGTTGCATTCACCAATACGTTTAAAACTTCTTGAAGAAACGATGGCGAAGATAGCCGAGAAGATCATTAATAGAATTGCGAAGGCAGGTGCGCGATTGATTAAGATGATAAAGATAGATGAAAAAGTGACGATAAGAGGGACGATATTAAATATGATGGAATCTGCAAAACGTTCGTAGGCTCTAGTAAAACGGCCAACTTGTGCGGTAAGAGAACCGGAGAAGCGATCAGAGTGGAACTGCATGGATTGATTATTGATGGTGTCAAAACATTGGATGGAGAGATCATTAATGGTGAGAAGTTCCATCTTCCAGACCAGATAGACACGTAGATTGCCGAGTATACTTGAACCAATTAATTGACAGAGGATAAGAAAAATACCCTGCGGTAGGACTTTTTGTACAAGCGGGATTTGGAAAATGTTGCCAGGGTTGATGAAATCTTCTGGCCTAGCGGAAGAAAGAATATCGATAATATTGGCGACAACAAGTGGTGCGAGAATGGTACGGACGAAAATCACAATTGGGGTAACAATGAAGACGCCAAGGGCGAGCCACTTGTAGTTCTTGTTGGCTTTAATAAAGTAGTGAAGGGTGCGTCCAATGGTTGATTTATATTTTGGTTTTTTCTTGGGTTGTTTTGTCATAAAGCCTCGTGTTAATTATTGGTTTGTTAAAATAATTTATTAAAAAGTGTTGATTTTGGGCAAATTTAGCGCCTAGAGAATCATATAATAGATCTATTTTATCATAAAAATGTTTTTACGGTAAAGAGGTGGCATGGTATAATGAATGAAAAATTAAATAGGAGTTTAATTATGGCAGATTTTAATAAAATCTTGACCCCAGGAAACTTTGAAGACGGTGAAATTAATGTCGTGATTGAGATCCCTACTGGCTCTAATCATAAGATTGAGTGGGATCGCAAGAATGCTTGCTTTATGCTTGACCGTGTAGAACCAATGGCCTTTGCTAAACCATGTAATTATGGTTTCATTCCACAGACACTTGACGAAGATGGTGATGAGTTGGATGTGTTGATGGTGACAGACCAGCCACTTACTACTGGTATTTACACTAAGGCACGCGTGCTCGGTGTGATGAAGTTTGTTGATTCAGATGAAGTAGATGACAAGGTGATTTGTGTACCAGCTGATGATCGCAATAATGGTGATAAATATCAAACGCTTGAAGATTTACCAAAGCAATTAATTAAGCAAATCGAGTTCCATTTTAATCACTACAAGGATCTTAAAAAGCCTGGAACTACAGTAGTTAAAGGTTTTGAGGGTGTGGAATCCGCTAAAGAAGTAATTAAGGCTGCAATTCAACGTTGGAACGACGCTGAATAATTCAGTTAAAAATAAAAATAGACTCTTATCGGAGTCTATTTTTTGTCTATATGAAAATGAGGGTCTAGGGATTTAGCTTATTCGAGGATTGTGGACTCGATGGCTTTTGCGAGATCAATTAATGAGGCGGCGTCGATGTCGGAGGCAAGGAAGATGAGAACAAAGGTTTGACGGTCTTTGGGATCTTCTTGCTTGGTCTCAAGGAAGTATAGATTATTAAATAGTGGATAGCTTAGGTTGGCATTTGTTGTGTCATTGGTTTGGGCGCCATATAATCCATAAACTGTGAGCTTAGAAAAACCAGTGAGTAGCGGATTTTTATTATTATTCTGAGGGGTGAGTTTGGTTTTAAATTCTTGCCAGAGCTGTTCGGAAAAATCAGGGTGTGTACTCAGGCGCTTAGAGATACTGAGCAGGTCAGTAGTTTTAGTGAGGTGAATGGAAAATATTGTTTTGTTATAGGA
>CAUQIL010000049.1:0-5293 GCA_963518195.1 uncultured Candidatus Saccharibacteria bacterium
ACTTGATACGGGTGCAAAAGTTGTTCACTTAGCGGAAGACACGTATTCGATGATAAATGCTAAGTCATTAAGTAGCGGTGGGGGCGTGTCGATGACACGTACTTTAGCTAAAATAACAAAAAAGGCTTTGCGTGCAAGGTCATATACTGATTGTAAATCGTTGATTTTGGATAATCAATCGGTTTCTAATGCGATTCCAGAAGTAAAAGTGGAATGTAATGAAGCGGAAGTATCGCATGAAGCAAGTGTTGGTAAGATTTCAGATGAGGCGGTATATTATCTGCAAACAAGGGGGGTTAGTGAAGATGAGGCCAGGGCTTTAATTGTACGAGGATTTACGGGTGATGTTTCGAAAGAATTGCCGATTGAGTATGCGATGGAAATGAATAATCTAATCAGAATGGAAATGGAAGGGACGGCCTAGCTTCTTAGTGATTAAGTATTAAAGGCGAGTTAAAACAGAGAGGAAGAGATGTTAAGAGAAGAGTTTGCGATTTTTGAAGAGGCACCGGCATTAATTGATCCAGTGTTACCGTTTGTGTATTTAGATAGTGCGGCAACGATGCAGAGGCCGAATCAAGTGATAGAAAGAGAAGCGGAGTATTACAAAACTCGAAATGCAAATCCACTAAGAGGCCTGTATAAATTAAGTGAACAGTCTACAAAAGTATTAAATCAAACAAGAATAAAGGTGGCGAAGTATATTGGTGCGGATCCAGATGAGGTTGTGTTTATCAAAAATGCAACCGAGGGGATTAATTTGATTGCAAACGGAGCGCGGGAAGTTATAGGGGAAAAAGATAAGATTCTAGTTAGTTTAGACTCTCATCATAGTAATATTTTGCCTTTTACAGAACGATACGGTGAACAAGTGGTGGTGACTGAGGATATTTTGGGGGAATTCAAAAGGGATAAAGAGACTGTAAAGTTAGTGGCATTAACCGGTCTAAGTAATGTGAGTGGAGAAGAACAAGATAAGTTAATAAGGGAACTGCGAGAATCAGGCTATAACGGCGCAATCCTGGTGGATGCGGCGCAGTTGGTGGCGCATAGACGTATCGACGTAAAGAAGATGGATGTGGATTTTCTAGTTTTTTCTGGGCACAAAATGGGCGCACCGATGGGGGTCGGTATTTTGTATATAAGACGAGAATGGATGGGGAAAATAGCCCCGCTTAATTATGGCGGAGAAATGGTGGAAGGGGTGGAGTACCAGAATGGTGCAATAAAAAGTGAGTTTGCTTTTGGACCGCAGAAATTTGAGGGAGGGACGATAAATATGGGAGGGGTGGCTGGTCTTTCTGCAGCGATTGATTTTTGGCAAGATCACAATAAAGATGATAAGCTGTTTGGTGTGGTAGAAGAGCTAACTTCGTTTTTAAAGGAACAAATAGGGGAAATAGAAGATGTGGAGATGTATTATGCTAAAAATGGTATTGTTTTATTAAATATTAAGGGGGTACATGCGCATGATACAGCGCAGATCCTAAGCAATTACGGAGTGATGGTGCGTGCAGGTTGGCACTGCGCCGAGCCGTTTTTGACGGAGAAGAAAATTGGGCCAGCAGTAAGAGTAAGCTTGATGTTTTATAATACTAAAAATGAGTTAAAATATTTAACCTCAATATTAAAAAAAGTTAGAAGTGAAATGGGTTTATAGTTTTGATGTATGATGAAATTTTATTAGAGCATAATTTATATCCAAAGAATCGAGGAAGCATTGAGGGGGCGGATATTGCTAAGGAATTAAAGAATGCTAGCTGTGGTGATAAAATAATTGTTCAGTTAAAACTCGAGGATGGAATCATTACGGAGGGGAAGTTTGAGGGGGTGGGGTGTGCGATTGCATTAGCGTCAGCGGATTTAATGATTGAATCAGTGAAGGGGAAGACGCTTGAGGAGGCAAAGAAAATGAGTCGATTATTTAGGACGATGATTTTAGATGAGGAAGAATTTGAGTCTTGTGGGGGAGAAAAACAGATGGGGGATGCGATTGCTTTAAAAATTGTGGGTCGAATGCCGGCAAGAGCAAAGTGCGCGGAGCTCGCGTGGCAGGTATTTTTAAATAAATAAATTAAACGCTTGTGTTTAAACCCATTGCGAATTATAATGGAAAATAGTTTAGGAGGAATAAATGATAAAGGTGGATGATAGGTTCCTGGCGGAAGTGGGTTTGCAGAATTTACCCGAACCACAGAGAACTGCATTTATAACTGAAATCCAGGGTGAACTTGAGAATCGAGTGGGCGAAAAGATGAGTGAGGGGATGACTCCCGAGCAGCTTGAGGAGTTTGACGGTATTATGCAGAAAGATCGCAATACGATGATTAAGTTTTTAACAAAGCTCGGCGATTATAGGCAGGATGATATATATAAAAAATTATTGCAAAAATATAACACAACTGAGGGTACGCTGGAGATTTTAGGTGAGTATTTAAGCGTAAAATGGATTCAATTGAATCGTCCAGATTATGCAAGAGTAGCACAGGATATTGAGTCTGAATTTAAACAAGAAATCATCAAGGCGCATGATGAAATTATGGAGATGGTACGACAGACATCTGGGACAGAAGAAGAGGTCGTGGCGCGATATAATCCACAAAATTCAGCGCCAATGCAACCATCAGCACCAATGCAACCAGTCGCACAGCCAACGATGCAGCAGCCAATGTCTAATATTCAGCAACCAGCGCAGAATTGGGGATAGAAGAAAAATAAAGTCTAGAAGATAGACTTTATTTTTTTAGATAGCCATTATAGAAGGATGTGGCGTCCATTGGTTTACGCCCAGCAGGCTGCAGGCGATCGATAATAAGATTTTGGTCCTTACAGGTTACTTTGATTTTAGCGCGTTGGTCTTCGGGAGAATCTGTGTCGAGGTGTGCTTCGAGAATAATACACTCTTGACTAGCAAGCATTAATTTACTTTTAGGAAAACCCTGAAATGCGCGTATTTGATTAAGCAAGTTGCTGGCGGGTTTCTGAGGGTCAAGAGTAGACATAGAGGTGTCAAACTTGGTGGTATAGGTAGCACTTTGATCATCTTGTGGGATTGGAGTCGGAAGGTTATTTAGGTGACGAAGTAGCCAATTTGTGGCATGAGTGGATAATTTGGTATAAATTTCGGACTTTGAAGGCTGTGGAGAGAATTGATCAGAGGTAAGAGTCTCTTGATAGTAAATTGGGCCAGCGTCCATGGCTTTGACTAATTTCATGATTGAAACTGAAAAATCCTGATCGCCATTCAAGATGGCTGACTCAATGGGGGAGGCGCCACGATAAGCTGGAAGAAGGGAAGGGTGGATATTGAGGATGCCATAAGGCTCAAAAAGATCAAGTATGTCAGTCTTAATCAAAACGCCAAAGCTAGCAAGAATGCCAAAGCTGGTGGAATCAGAGGCTTTTAGGGTTTTTACTTTTTCGAGGTCCTGTTTAGTCTTGACATGAAAAATAATTTGAAAATCGGGATGTTGCTCAATAAGTGTTTTGGCGGTATCGGCAAGAGGGCCGTTGCCAAAAAAGATAATTTTAGTCATCGGGGAATAACTCAGGGTTATTTTTGATACGCTTATCGTAATCAAGTGGCTTAAGATCGCCGTCTTTGTCTAGTTCAAAGAAGGCTTTCTCTTCGTCTTTAATGTGATCGATGAAGAGAACGCCATCGAGATGGTCGATTTCGTGGGCAAGGGTGCGAGCAAGATTGTCGTCAGCTTTAATGCGTACTTCGGTACCATCAATAAGCTTAGCTTTAATGCGAAGTTTTGAGGCGCGAGGAACAAGTCCATAGATAAAAGGCACAGAGAGACAGCCTTCGTAGTCGCTAATAATCTTACCACTTGCCTTAATGACCTCGGGGTCGATAAGGGCAGTGAAGCTGGCGTTATTTTTATCATCAAGGTCGTCGCGAATAATAATGATACGTTTATTGATGCCAAGTTGAGGAGCAGCCATGGCAGCAGAAAGCTCGTGGGGGTGTTGTTTTTCCCATTCAAGGCTAGCTTTAATCATTTGATTAACAATTTCTTTTGTTTCATCGGTAATGCGATTAACTTTTGTAGAGGGTTGTCTTAAGCGTGGATCAGGCACAGTAATAATTTTCATATGGATATTATAATATTTTTTAAGGGTTTTATAAAGCATAAGAAGAGATAGAAAAGAAAATAAAGTGGCTATGGTTGTAAAAATAAAAAATAGTTTTACACTCTAGGTAGAGAGACTAGAAATTAGAGATACGAGACGAGAAGTCACTAGAATGTTTTCTAATGACTTAACCTGAGATGTGGAGGGGAGTTTTAGAAAAAGTTTTTAACTCTTTCTAAAGAAGGAAATGGAATATCTCTCAATTTAAAACTACTAAGGTAGTTTTAGCTCCTAAAAAAATAAATCATAGTTTCTGAATCGCCTCCACATCTTAGGTTTTATCTCAATATGAAGAAGAATTTTTTGATGATTCTTTAGTTATTCTTAGAGGAGGGAAGGGGGATCGAGTGTGTATTTTAAATTTGGGAAGGTATGTACGGTTTTAATGGCGGAGAGAATATTTTGACGGGAAGGGGATTTTAGAATGATTTGCCAAGTATGACCGCTTGGAGAGAATTCATGGAAGGCTGGAGTAGGAGCAGATAGATAAATGCCTTTCAGGGGACGAAGAAGGGAGTGTAATTCACGGATTTTACGGATGGTGGTTTGCTCGGTTTTTTGTGTAATATAAAGTTTGGCAAGATAGTAATAAGGAGGGAAATGGGCTTGTTGACGTTTTTTAATTAAATATTGATAGGCCCCGATATAATCATTTTGCATGGAGAAATGAATGATAGGGTGGTCTGGCTGGAAGGTCTGGATAAAAACAGAAGCTTCGCTAAGGTGTCCACGGCCGACACGTCCAATGACTTGGGTAAGTAGTTGAAAACTACGTTCCTCTGAAGAGTAGTCGGGAAGACTAAGGCCACCATCAGCTTGCACGATACCAACGGTGGCAAGTTTTGGAAGATCAAGTCCCTTAGTGAGAAGCTGAGTTCCAATTAGGATGTCGACGGCGCCGGATTTGATGTCAGTGTAGAGATGATTTAAAGAGCTACCTGTAGTATTGTCGGCGTCAAAACGAGCGATACGGGCGGTTTTAAAGAGTTTTTTAAGTTCAGACTCAAGAAGCTTGGTGCCAAATCCCTTATGGATAATTGAGGAGTGTTGGCAGACTGGACAAGATTTAGGTACGACTTCTTCATATCCACAAGTGTGACAGGTGAGTTTAAATTTATCACTATGAAGAGTGAGCGGCAAAAGGCAGTTGGGG
>CAUQIL010000050.1:0-5178 GCA_963518195.1 uncultured Candidatus Saccharibacteria bacterium
GTGTCTAGAATAAACCACTTCGGCTATTAGTTCTCACTATCGACAACTAATAGCCGAAGTGGTTTATTCTAGACACCAGCAGCGCTTCGATCAAGATGGCATAAAAAATATTACTGCCAGTAACTCTCAAAAATCAAAAAAATCATCTGATCAAAAAACACAATTAGATCAAAACAGGGAAAACCTCTTGAATAAGCTTAATGTAGTCGATCAAGAAATCCAAGAGCTTGTTGATAAAAAAATTAAGGCTAAAGGTATTCCTGTCGAGCTTTATGATCAGAAAAAACATAATGGTCTCTTCAAAATCTAGTTAAAATTCTTTTAACCACCCCTAAAATAAAAATATCAGGTATAATGACCTTATTATGGAGGTCAAAAAAGTAGAAAAACAGAGAAATTATTCTCTTGATCTTTTGCGTGTCATTGCAATTTTAATGATTATTATTTTTCATGTTTGTTATAAAGCTCTTATCTTTAATAACCTCAGTGGATTTAATAAATTAATTGTTGCTTTCTTCCTACATTTTGGTGAGATTGGCGTCAATCTTTTTATGCTTATTACAGGCTTCTTTTTATATAAAAGTAACAGTCCTAAAGCCACAAAAATTATTCGTCTCATATATGATATCTGGTTTTATTTTATTTTAAATATTATTCTCTGCGCCATCGTTAAAGGTGGCTATGTCGTCACACTTAGCACATTCTTTCCGACCAGCCTCGGATATTTTTGGTATGTCACATGCTATATCTGTATTTTAATTTTCTCTCCTTATCTTAATCTCTTGATAAAAAATCTTGAACAAAAAGATCACCGTAGATTATTAATAATTTCTCTCATTATCTTATCTGTTATTCCAACTACCAGTGGCCTAGCTGTCGCTAGTGTCGAAAATGGCCCCGTTTATAGTCGATTCATTTGGTTAATTTTTATGTATTTTCTCGGCGCCTACCTTTCAAAATACCAAGAGAGCGACCATTTACTAAAAAATGATCGTGAGTTTTTTATTAAGCTTAATATCTTCTCTTCATTTCTTGCTATCATCTTCATTTTTATCTTTAAGTATCTTTCAGTCTCATTTATGCCAAAAGTACCTATGTTCTATATGTGGCCGCCAAATTCCATTGTCGTTTTTCTCATGAGTGTGAGTTTATTTATAATCTTTGTAAAAACTAATCTAACAAAGAAGACTAAGGTTATTAAGTTTATAGAAAAAAATTCTCAACACACTCTTGGTATTTATCTGCTTCATGATGCACCTTATAATTATCTCATCTTTGCCGACTGTTTTATTTGGTTCCAGGGGTTTAGTACCTCTAAGAATCTCGTCTTCGTAATTGTTCTAATCACAATCCTCGTCTTTACTGTAAGTCTAATCGTCTCGATTATTAAAAAATTCACCGCCGACCGACTCTATCAGGTGATATTTGATAATATTGAACAGAAACTTAAAAAGTCCCTAAATTCTTCTCACTTATAAAAACATCCTCAATATGCTAAAATATAACCATAAAAGGTATGTATTGATATGGCCAAACAAGCAACAAGAAAACAGCGCAAAAATAAAGCCCCAATCTTTATTATTTTCTTTTTTATCCTTGCCATTATTACTACGATTATTGTTCTCAAAATTTTTAAAGTCATAGACCAAAAGGGAAAACCTTCTTCAAATTCTGAAAGTACAGAAATAGTTCATCAAAAAACCGATCAACCTTCTACTAATAATGAGAACCAACCAATTCACACTGAGGATGGTACAAAAGAAGATGCCGAGGCTGGTCGTACTCCAAAAACACCAGAGCAATATGAGGGGCAAGATGTCAATCAGCTTGATAAGCTAACTGGCACTATTACTTATTCCGAAAAGTCAGGCGACAAATATCGTATACGTGTCAATATTAATCAGTTTCTAAAGCTTCCTGGTACCTGCAAACTCACTGTTACTTCAGCCAGTACTGTTGTATATACCCAAACTGTCAGTATTATCTCCAATCCTTCCTCTGGTAGTTGTGAAGGTTTTGATATTCCACTTTCTAGTATCCCCTCAGGTGATCTTAATATTAAAATCGAAGTTAACGCAAATCAAAAAACAGGTTTAATTGAAGGAAGAATTACTAACTAATGAAGAAAAATCTTGTACGTATTATTCCGGAAAACACGGATAGAAAATCAGTAGCTCATCATGGCGATGCGCCTGCTAATTTTTCTTTCTCAAAAACGTCAAGAAACATATTAGTACTTATTTTTGTTTTCTTTATGATTTCTGCTCTCAGTTTTCTACTTGCTAAAAATCTTAAAGAGTCACAAGCCTATGATGTTTCAAAATTCAGTGCAGGCAATATTATATCCGACTATACCATGTCAAATACTGAAACAATGAATGAGCAGCAAATTCAGGAGTTTTTAACCTCCAAGAATGCTTGTAATGATCGCAATATTCAGCGGGCCGCCAACTTCCCAGGTTACCAGTATCACATTGAGAATGGAAAATTTGTCTGTCTTTCCGAGGAAACTTTTGAATATAATGGTGAAAAACAAACTGCCGCCAGAGTTATTTATCAAGCTAGTCGTGATTTTCAAATCAACCCACAGGTTCTCATTACCCTGATTGAAAAAGAGCAAAGTCTAGTTACTGATACCTGGCCAAATCACATTCAATACCGTAGCGCCACTGGTTTCGGCTGTCCCGACACTGCTGCCTGTGATGTAAAATATTATGGTTTCCGCAACCAAGTCAGAAATGCCGCCAAACTCTTTAGGGATGTCCTAGATGGTGGTTATACTAATTACCCAGTCGGTGAAAACTTTATTTATTACAATCCAAATTTCTCTTGTGGAGGCTCTAAGGTTTATGTTGAGAACCTTGCCACTTCTGCCTTGTATCGCTATACCCCATATCAACCAAATGCCGAGGCTCTTAAAAATTATCCAGGCACTTCGTATTGTGGTGCTTATGGTAATCGCAACTTCTATATGCTTTTTTCTCGTTGGTTTGGAGACCCTACTATTTCAAAACAAGTTACTAAATTTAAAACCATTGCAAAGCCAGACTCCACTGCTAGCAAGCAGGGGATTATTCAAGATGGTAAATACTTCCTCTCCACTGGTCTAGATCCAAACTTCTATCTTGATGTTCAGTATGCCAGCAAAAATGAGCATGCGCTTGTTCAGATGTATTCTCAATGGTCTAAAGAAAATCAGGCTCAGCAGTGGCAGTTTACTCATCTTGGTAATAATATTTACACTATCAAAAGCGTCCTCTCTAATAAAAATCTTTCATACAGCTTCGATGATATTCTAAACAAGCCACAACTAAAGCTCACCACTGAAAATCTTGATGACTGTTCTAATCGTTGGAAAGCAGTTAAAACTCAGAATCAGTATATTTTTTATTCTTCCTGCGATGAAGCTAGAAGTCTAGCTGTACATGGTCAATCTGTTACTTACGCTACTCCAGTAGAAGTTAATCTATCTAGTAATCCAACCTTGCAATCTGAACACTGGCAACTCACACCTGCCTCCACTCCCGCTCCAATCAAACCTCTCATTGAAGATGGCAACTATTATATTAAAACCTCCCTCAATCCAAACTTCTATCTTGATGTTGCTTTCTCCAGCCCAGCAGATTTTGCCAAAGTCCAACTCTATTCTCAATGGTCTAAAGAGAATAAAGCCCAGATCTGGAATATCAAACATCTAGGTAACAATAAATATCAGATTAAAAGCAGTCTTTCCGGTAAGCTCCTCAGTTTCAATCTCAACAACGTTTCAAATAATGAGCCAGTCTTCCTCCTGTCAGAAAGAAATAACAACTGTTCACAAATTTGGCAAGCTGAACAAGTAGATGGTGGCTTCTTCTTCCATACTACTTGTGATGAGAAAAAAGCATTAGATGTTAATGGTGCTCTTGCTTATTATGGTACACAGATTCAAATCTGGGATAAATGGTCCAACACCAATAAAGCTCAGATCTGGAGTTTAGAGAAAATCACCTCAAAGACTGAATCTGTTCCTGAACCTACTCCTGCGCCTGCCTCCACTCCCGCTCCAATCAAACCTCTCATTGAAGATGGCAACTATTATATTAAAACCTCCCTCAATCCAAACTTCTATCTTGATGTTGCTTTCTCCAGCCCAGCAGATTTTGCCAAAGTCCAACTCTATTCTCAATGGTCTAAAGAGAATAAAGCCCAGATCTGGAATATCAAACATCTAGGTAACAATAAATATCAGATTAAAAGCAGTCTTTCCGGTAAGCTCCTCAGTTTCAATCTCAACAACGTTTCAAATAATGAGCCAGTCTTCCTCCTGTCAGAAAGAAATAACAACTGTTCACAAATTTGGCAAGCTGAACAAGTAGATGGTGGCTTCTTCTTCCATACTACTTGTGATGAGAAAAAAGCATTAGATGTTAATGGTGCTCTTGCTTATTATGGTACACAGATTCAAATCTGGGATAAATGGTCCAACACCAATAAAGCTCAGATCTGGAGTTTAGAGAAAACATTTCTTTAGTACCCACTCTTCTTTCTCTATCGTGCTATAATTAAAACATGATGAAGGTAGATAAATCTTGCTTAAAAAACTGTATTTTAATATCCGGAACCGACCAGATTCTTTCGCAAAAAATTGCCGACAACCTTGGTCTTAAATTAGCAAACCGTACTTCGGATACTTTTAGTGACGGAGAAGTTCACGTTCAGATTCTCGACGATATACGAGGTAAAGATGTCTTCATTATTCAGTCTACCAACCCTCCCATCGATCAGCATCTTTTTCCAGTTTTACTTTTAGCAGATGCTGCAAGACGTGGTTTTGCCAAGAGCATTAATCTAGTCATCCCTTATTTTGGTTATGCTCGCCAAGATCGTATGGCTGAACCCAACACTCCAATCAGCTCAAAAGTTATCGCTGATATCTTACATTCTGTTGCCGTTAATCACGTTATCACCATTGATCTGCACTCCGCCCAAACTCAAGGTTTCTTTGATATGACCATAGAAAATATTACTCTTGAAAAGCAATTTGCCGCCTATATCGAAAAACATTATAAAAAAGATTCTTTTGCTATTGCTTCACCAGATGCTGGTGGTGTTAAGCGTGCCCGCAAGATCGCCGTCATTGTACACTGTAACGATGTTTTTATTATTGTTAAATACCGTTACGTTATAATTTAGTGC
>CAUQIL010000051.1:0-5084 GCA_963518195.1 uncultured Candidatus Saccharibacteria bacterium
TATTGTTGGGCGTGATGGTTCAAATATTAGGTATATCTTAGAGTGCCTAAATCAGCTTGGCTGTAATTTATCTAATATTAAAATCTACAGCCACAACGAAGCTAATCTATTTTACTCCGTATCATAGAGCTAATCGGCCACGTCCGTCCCCAGACTATGTCTGGGGATTTTTGTTTGCCAATTTATTATCATCTCCACTTGACTTAAGCCAGATAATATATTATTATGCAACTATAAAATTTAATTGAGCCCTAAAAACTCATCGACATACTGTCTAGGTATATCTGAAGTTATAGAGCTAGAAGGAATAATATGGTTGAAACCAAGAGTGAAGGACTTAAGATCCGTATTCGTCTTAAGGCCTACGATCATCGCGTGATTGATCAAAGCGCAAAACAAATCGTTGATACCGCCATCCGTACCGGTGCTAACGTCTCTGGTCCAGTACCTCTGCCAACTAAGCGTAGTACTTTTACTGTCGTCAAGTCTCCACACGTTTATAAAACTGGTGGTGAGGCCTTTGAGATGAAAGTTCACAAACGCTTAATCGATATTACAAGCGCAACTCCAAAGACTATTGATGCTTTGCAGAATTTATCTCTACCTGCTGGTGTAGATGCAGAAATTAAGATGTAGTAGTATCTAAAAAATGGCACCCTAGGTGCTATTTTTTATGAAAATAAATTAAAATCTAGTATACTAGTGATATGAAGAATGGTGGTAAAAAACAAAAAATATTGGGATTTGGTCTCGCTGTTATTTACCTAATTCTTAACTTCTTCATGTTTCAAGACATTATGCGGCGTGAGACAGTAGTCTCCAAGGATTCCAATGTTCTCGTTATGGGTACGAATGCCACCTTTAAGCCCTTCGAATATAAGGACGGCGATACGGTTGTCGGCTTTGATGTTGATCTTGCTGAAGAAATTGCTAAAAGTTTAGGTGCGGAGCTTAAAATCGAAGATATGTCCTTCGATGGACTTTTGCCAGCGCTAGAAAGCGGGCAGATTGATCTCGCCGTAGCCGGGATGTCTGTTACGGAGGATCGTGCTAAGAATGCCTTCTTCTCTGATCCTTATTATGTTGCCTCTCAGCAAATTGTTGTACGTGATGAAAGTAGTATTAAAAATAAATATGAACTGGTAAATAAATCAATTGGTGTTCAATTGGGTACTACAGGTGATCAAATGGCTAGGCAGATTAAAGGCGCTAGAGTCGTGCAATTTCCGGCCGTCCCTAATGTCCTCCAATAGCTGACGACTGGTCGCATTTATGCAGCGATTTTAGAAAATTCTACGGCAGCTCAGTATTTTTCTGGGTTTTCAAATCTAAAAATCCTCAACCTCCCGCTTAGTCGTGAGCCTTATGCCGTTGCTATCAAGAAAGGGAATCAGCGGCTACTAGATCAGGTTAATCATGTGATTACAGAAATGCGAGAAGATGGTCGCATGCAAAAAATCCTAATGAAGCACTTTGGTACCGCAGAGGGGCAATTATAATGAATTTTTTTGAAGTAATTTTCGGCAATGGTCGATGGATATACCTCTGGCATGGGCTAGAAGTAACTATCGTCCTCACTACTATTTCTGTTATAGTAGGTTTACTTCTTGGTTTAATACTTGCTTTGCTCCGTACCTCAAAAGCCACTCCATTTGCTTTTCTGTCTCACCTTCAAAAAAAGAAGGCCTCAAAGTTATTAAGATACATCACGGTTTTTAATCCATTTCAGGTTTTTGCTCAAATTTACATCAGTCTAATTAGAGGAACCCCAGTACTCGTACAACTTCTTATTATGTATTATGTAGTGTTTGGCTCAATGCGAACTATGCCAAAATTAATCGTTGCTGCCATCGCCTTTGCAATGAATAGCGCTGCCTATATTGCAGAGATTATTCGTGGCGGTATTGAAAGTGTTGATAAAGGACAGCTTGAAGCAGCTCGTTCACTAGGTTTTTCTCATCTTCAGGCCATGTATTATATTGTCTTACCTCAAGCACTAAAGAATTCCATGCCAGGACTTATTGGTGAAGGGGTCACTATGTTTAAAGAAACTTCAATCGTCGGTTGGATCGGGCTAAGTGATCTTATGCGGGGAGCAGATGATATACGCTCACTCACAGCTACTGCCTTTCAGTCACTAGTCGCCGCTGCCATCCTCTATCTTGCACTTACCCTCATCTTCTCGAAGGTCATGTTTAGGTTAGAAAAGAAATTAAATAATGACGAGGAAAAGTAATGTCCATTGTTGCTAAAAATATTCATAAAAACTTTGACGACACTAAGGTATTACGTGGCGTTAATCTTACGATTCATGATGGCGAGGTGGTAGTCCTTGTTGGTGCTAGTGGCTCTGGGAAGTCTACCTTTCTAAGATGTCTTAATCTTTTAGCCACACCCACTTCTGGTCAGGTTCTTATTGACGATGTAGATATTACAGAGCCAGGTGTGGATCTAAATCAAATTCGACGTAAAGTTGGAATGGTCTTCCAAAATTTCAACCTTTTCAATAATTTATCTGTACTTGAAAATATCAAGCTAGGGCCTAAAAAATTACTTCATCAAAAAGAACGGGATATCGATAAGGAAGCTAGAAGACTGCTTAAAATGGTAGGCTTGTCCAATAAAGCTGATTCTTTCCCACAAAATCTATCCGGAGGCCAAAAACAGCGCATCGCTATCGCACGTGCACTAGCTATGCGCCCAGAAGTTATTCTCTTCGACGAGCCGACTTCGGCACTTGATCCCGAAATGATTGGCGAGGTTCTTGATGTTATTCGCAACCTAGCCAAGCAGGGCTTAACTATGGTCATTGTAACCCACGAGATGAGTTTTGCTCGTGAGGTTGGCACCCGTATGATCTTTCTTGATCATGGTAAAATCATCGAAGATGGCGCTCCAGAACAGGTTATGGACCACCCTAAGACCGAACGTGCCGCTCGCTTCTTCTCTTCAATCCAAAAATAACCCCCTTTGCCAAGTTTATCGTCTTTATGTTAAAATGACGGTATGACTCCAGTGATGAAATTAAAGAAAAGATTTTACTTTCTAGTAGCTTCCGATTTCAGATTTTTTGCTAACATCTCATTTCGTCGCTGGCGACCTCGTGTGATCGCCATTACTGGCTCTGTCGGTAAAACAACCATGTTGAACTTGGTGGAATGTATCCTAAAAGATCGCGCCCATTATTCTCATGATGCTAACTCCGCCTATGGTATTGCTTTCGATATTCTAAAATTAACTGGCGTAACTGGCTCAAAATTAAAGTGGTTCTATCTTTTTATTGCCGCGCCAATTAAATCAATATTTTATACACATAAAGAGGAGTTTTATGTTGTTGAAATTGATGGGGAAAGGCCACACGAGGCTGAATTTCTCGCCTCCTGGCTTAAGCCTGAGGTTACATTATGGATTTCTCTTGGCTTATCACATGCAGTCCAATTCGAGCAGCAAGTAAAAGATGGGCTTTTTGAAAATCTTGATAAAGCTATTACCCACGAATTCGCTATGCTGCCAGAACATACACAGAAGCTTGTGATCATCGATAACGACGTCGAACTGATGGTCCGTGCCCTCGACAGCATTAAACAAAAAGGACTTACTCAGGCTAGAGTAATTAAATGCTCCAAAAAAGATCTCGTAAAATATCAGGTAATGCCAAATCAGACTAAGTTTGAGATTCAATCTGCCGAAAGTGGTGAACCCAGGCGATATCAGTTTAACCGACCTCTTTCAAAAGACCTTACTATTCAGTTGGTTATGCTTGAAAAGTTGGCTGAATACTTAAAAATCAAAATAGATTCAGATCTCTCAGATTTTCGTCTAGCACCAGGCCGTAATTCATATTTTGAAGGCAAAAATGGTGTTCAGATTATCGATAGTAGTTATAATGCTCATCTAATTTCGGTAAAATCAATTTTAGAGATGTTTAAAGCTATGAAGGTGGAGCATAAGTGGCTGGTGATTGGTGATATTGTGGATCAGGGCAGTATTGAGGGGCAGGAACACGCAAAACTCGCCGCTGAAATTATCAAGGTAAAACCAGAAAAAGTTATTCTAATCGGTCGTCGCACTAAGAAGTATACGGCGCCACTTCTGAAAGAAGCTGGTATCGTCCCTTATGTGACTAATGACCCTAAAGAAGCCTTAGCCTATCTAGAGAAACATTTGAGCGGCTCAGAAACAATTCTCTTTAAAGGCTCTCAGTATCTCGAATGGATCATTGAGAAGATTTTAAAAAATCCAGACGATGCTAAGAAGCTACCTAGACGCGAAAAAGCTGCGATCAAAAGACGACAAAAACGATGATTAAATTAATGGCAAAAACACTCTACATTATTCATGGTTGGTCCTATTCCGTGGAACCCTGGAATAAAACCATTAAACTTTTAAATGATAACTATAAGATTAAGGTAAAGATGTTACACGTCCCCGGGCTTACTGATCCCAGCAAAAAAGTGTGGAATATCGATGAATATGTTAAATGGGCCGATTCATTACTACCAGAAGACGCAGTGGCTCTTGGTCATAGTAACGGAGGTCGAATTTTATTAAACCTCTTATCAAGGCAACCTGCGCGGGTCTCTCATCTAATTTTACTTGACGCCGCTGGTGTCTATGAGCCATCAAAAAAACGTGATATTTTAAGAGCAATCAGTCAGCTATTTGCGCCATTAAAACAGATTAAAATTCTGCGTAAACTGCTTCATCGTATCATTGGTGCTGGTGATTATGAAAAGGCTCCTGAAAACATGAAAAAAACCTTAACTAATATGCTGGATTCGGACCGCCAACTGGATATCTCTAAGGTTAAAGTAAAAACCGACATCCTGTGGGGTGAATTAGATAAAATCACTCCTCCAAGGCATGCACAAAAAATGCATCAGCAAATCAAAAAGAGCCGACTCAAGTTATTTCCAAATTGGACACACGCACCCTATATTTGTGATCCGGAAGGACTCGCTCTTGCTATTAGTGAAGTTATGGAGGCAAAAAGGTGAAACATTTTTTCCTAGGTCGTGCTAATAATTTTAATCTTAAAGAAACCCTGCGTTTTCTTGCAAGTTTTGGTACAAAAAAGGATTATA
>CAUQIL010000052.1:0-5081 GCA_963518195.1 uncultured Candidatus Saccharibacteria bacterium
GTATTAGTGAGGTGACTGGAAAAATTTGTATTGGTATAGGATTGATCTTTGAGGAATTGCTTAAAACTGTTTTCTCCAATTTCTGAAACTAGAGACGTGGTACAGCCGGAGTGGTTTTCTTGGAGGATTTTTGAGAGACAGTTGTCGATGGAGATTTGTTCGGTATCCACTGTGATTAATTTCTCTTTTTTAATTGCGCCTTGGGCGATTTTTGTATAAATTTGATAGGCTAAAAAGAGGTTTTCAAGACCGAGGCTATTATTTTGTGAGAAATCATTATTTCTGGCAATAATTTCTTGGTTATTTAAGTCATAGACCAATATGCTACTATTTTTCTTACTAACCTGAGATGACAGCCAGCGATCGAGTGTTGGCTGAAGGTTAGTTTTTTTAAATTGTTTTGTCTCCTGTGCGGTTTGCGTAGGCTTCGTTGTTTGCTCGTTAAGATATTTCATGAGATAGACAATTCCAAAGGAGAGTGCAATGACGCCGATGGTGGTAAAAATAATAATGAAGAGGATTTTTCCGAATTTCGGCATACTACGCTTTGATAATTCATTTGGAGTGAAATTATTTTCTGGATTTATGTTATATGGTGGCATATTATTCCTTTTATATAATGATAATTTTAGTAATTAATTCCCTTTTGGCGAGGCGAAGATGAGGCGAGCGAGGAAGGTTTGAGATTCGTTTGGGTCGAGTAGGCGAGGTCTAAAAGTTTGATCATAACTGGTTGGTGAAATACGTGTCTGAAGAAGTTTATTTTGGTCAAAATAATGAGTGAGGATGAGGCTACGAGTGGTGTCTGGCCAATAGATTTGATCAAAGAATAGATTACCGAGTCCGTAATAGATTGGTTTATTTTGGTAGAGCTCGTAGGTCTGTGGTTGGTGAGCAGAGGTACCAACAACCATATCGGCGCCAAGATCGATAAGATGACGGAAGAACTCTTTTTGATTTTGGATTGGTTTGTCACAGGTTGGAAAAGCAACTGGCTGGTCAGGATAGGCATAACATTCAAAGAATTGAATATTAACAATTGTGAATTTGTTTTCTGCTTTGGCGGAGGCGAGGTCTGCTTTAAATTGTTCTTCAGAGTAGGGATTGGCCCCTGGTGAGTTTGCAGTGGCGAGCTGGCCGTTTGCGACGCTACTAGTCGAATGATTATAGGCGAGCAAGCGAATGGAGGAATTAAGGTCAAGGGGATGTTTGGCTTGTTCGAGATTTGCTCCACCGCCAACCGTTTTAAGACCGAGTTCCCGATATTTGGCGAGAGTCTTTAAATTATTATCGGAGCCCGTGTCATTATTATGGTTGCCGGTCAATTCTACGATATCTGTACCAATAGTAGTGATCGTATCAAGGCTACGCCAATCGGCACAGAGAGTCATGGTTTGGTAGCCGCCTTGGCAGCCTTCCTTAAAGCTAATTTCATTGCTGATATGAGTGAAAGTTTTGGATTTAAGAAAATCTGCGATGTATTCAGCGAAGAATCCACCATTATTTTCTTGATTAAGTTTATAGGTGAGACGACGAGTAAGGGCAGTGACTCCAGTCTCGGCGAATGAAACAATCTCTTTGGGCTGGTTCTTGGAAAAAAGTGGGGACAGTAAGTCATGAATTGCTTGGATTTTAGTATGATTTGTAGTGGAAGAGGAGTCAGCACTCGTTATATGTAGAAGAGTGAAGCGGGCGCCAGATTGCTGAGTGTCAAGGTAGTATTGATTTTCGTAGCTAAGGAGCTTAGTGCTTGTGTTAAGCTGATCGGGCGAGACTAGTCTGATTTGATTGTTTGAGAGAAAGGTCGAGTCACTAAGTTGATCTGCAGTGATATTTTGAAGTGGGCTATAAAAATCTACGACTGGTAGTTCAATTTTAGCAATAAGATAAGAATTTGTGTTGATTGGTAGATTATATGTTTGACTATCCTGGATCTTGAAATCAGAAAAATCTAATTGATTAGCTAGATATTCACAGAGAGTATTGGCGCTCAAGAAATTCAAATTTAATTGTGATAAGCAAGTTTTTTGATCAAGTCGATAGGGGGAATACTTGGGGTGGAGATTTTTTAAAACAGCGATTGTGGCAAGTAGGATAAAGAGAAAACCAAAAGGTAATGCGAAGAAGGGGGTGCGGTAACGAGTCTTAGTGTTTTTTGTTTGTTTAAAATGCCGAGTTTTTATTTTTGAGTAAGGTGAACTGCCTAAAGCCATGATTAATCATCCAATTAAACATTTAATGGTTATTTTTATTTTAACATAAGTTTAAGTTGAGGTATAATTTAAGCATGAGTTTTAAGATTAAACTCTTTAGTAAAAAACCTAAAGAAAAACAGTTTGAAATAGAGTCGCCAGATAAAAATATAAGATGTCGAGTCAGATTACGTGATGGGCGAGTTTATTATGAAGTGAAAAAAAATGATGACTTATTAATCCGGGAGTCTCGTTTAGGCTTTAAATTACATGGTGAAGATGATTTGGGTCAAAATTTGGCACTAGTACGAACTCAGAAGAAGAGCGAGAATGAAGTTTGGTCGCCAATTGTGGGAGAAGAAAAACAAATTCATAATCAGTATAATGAAATGGTTTTTTATTTAACAGAGATAACGGAAAAACAAAGGCTTTTTTCGGTGCGATTCCGCGTGTTTAATGATGGGGTGGCATTCCGCTATGAGATTCCACCACAACCGAGTTTTCAACGAATTATTGTAGTGGATGAGCTAACCGAGTTTAATCTTGATTTGAATGGTCAGGCTTGGCGAATTCCGGCTTATCAGGCTACAAAATATGAGTTAAATTACGAAAAATGGCCGGTTTATGAACTAAGGGATGCCGTGCATACGCCGCTCACGGTGGAGACTAATAGCAATAAATATTTATCGATTCACGAAGCGGCGCTATATAATTACGGTTCCATGACTCTAAAATTAAATGCCGATAGGCGGTTGCAGGCGGATATTACGCCTCTGTCTGATGGGAATAAGGCTTACCTAGATCTCCCCTTTGATTCGCCTTGGAGAGTGATTATGATTGCTGATTCGGCCATTGAGTTAACGGTGAATCGAATGATTTTAAATTTGAATACCCCACCAAAAGAGGACTTTAGCTGGGTAAAGCCCTTAAAGTTTTTAGGGATTTGGTGGGCAATGTATGTAGGTGAATGGACGTGGGCTGAGGGTAAAAAGCATGGGGCCTCTACGGAGCATGCGAAACAATATCTTGATTGGTGTGTGAAATTAGGAGTTTCGGGATTGTTAATTGAGGGGTGGAATAATGGCTGGAGTGGTGAGTGGTCATTGAATGGTAAATTTACGGATTATCTTCATCCGGTAGCAGACTTTAATATGGAAGAAGTATCAGAGAAAGCGCGCGAGTGTAATCTTGACTTGATTGCACAACATGAGACGGTTGGTCAAATCGATAATTATGAAAGACAACTTGAAAGTGCATTTTCTTATCTTGTGAGTAATGGTATTCACTACGTAAAAACGGGCTACACTGGATCAAAGATGTTGATTGCTGGCAAACAGGAATTTCATCATTCGCAAGTTGGGGTATTGCATTATCAAAAGGCAGTGGAACTGGCTTCGCGCTATCAGATTATGTTGAATATTCATGAGCCGATTAAGGGGACTGGGATTGAGCGAACTTATCCAAATATTTTGACGCGAGAAGGGGCAAAGGGGCAAGAGTATGAGGGTGGAAAGATTCGCCTCAACCATGCGACAATTCTTCCGTTTACGCGGATGCTTTGTGGAGCTTTTGACTATACCCCAGGAATTTTTGACTTGAGAAATCCAGCAAAACGTGTCTATACTACTTTGGCGCGACAACTTGCGTATTACGTGGTGTTCTATTCAGGGATGCAAATGTTGGCTGATCGTCCAGAAATATATGAAAAGCAGCCAGTGATTTTTGAATTCTTACAGAAGGTGCCAGTATCTTGGCAAACAACTATTCCATTACTGGGTAAGATTGGTGAATATTATGCGGTTGCTAGACGGGATTCTTTGTCGCCCGATTGGTATGTCGCAGGAGTTACGAATGAGGAATCTAGGCGAATGAACCTAAATATGGAATTTTTGGAAGAAGGAGTAAAATATACCGCTTATATATATCGTGACGGGGCAACAAGTGACTATCGTGAAAATCCTCTAGAAATTGAGGTTGAGAGGAAGATTGTGGAGAGAGGTGACTTTCTGGATATCTGGTTGGCTGCGGGTGGCGGTTTTGCGGTGAGGCTGGTAAAAGGCTATTAATAAAAAATCCCTAGCTCTTAAAACTAGTGATTTTTTTATTTTTATTTTTCAAGTTCAGCGGTGAGAATAAGCCTTTCGGTGTAATCATTTTCGGAAATTTTCTCCCCATAGCAAGTCATAAGGGTGAGGGTGGGTGTGGCTTTGGGTTCAAGAACTTTGGACATACTAATACTGTCTTTGGCTTGGATGTAGAGATTTGTGATTTTGTAAGTGTGATTATCAAGTTTAATCTGGTCATTGAGTTTTAGGGTATGGAGACTGCCAAAGATTGTGGAAGAATGGCCGATGATAAAAGTGTTATTTTCAGCTGCGTAATAGAGGCCAGCGATTTGGTCGGGAGCGGTGAGTGTGTAGTCGTTATTTAATTGTAAAACTTTAATGGCTGATTTGAGGCTGATTTTTGGTGCCTCCAGAATGAGATTTGAATTTGCTTCGACATTATGTGGCTGTAAGCCAAAATAGCCAAAGACGGCAAATAGAAAAAGATAGATGCCGATAAAAATTTTATGTGAATAATGCTTCTTGAAACGCATTTTTTCTCCCAACAACCTTAATACTTTGATTATAACATAAGCTAGATGAAATATAGAAGTAATAATAGTTTATGTGTTGAGTGAGATATTGATGATTCTCTATAGGAGATTTGATTTATAAAAATATACTAAAGTTATTAGGAGATTTTCATTAAAAAACGCCCCAAGTGGAGCGTTTTAAAAGAAAAAGTGAGAGATGAGTCTTTAGTCTTGAAATTTTTCGTAGGTGAAATCACGATACAATCTTTGATCTTCCTCGAAGTTATTACCATTCGGGTCTTTGACCATGG
>CAUQIL010000053.1:0-4883 GCA_963518195.1 uncultured Candidatus Saccharibacteria bacterium
TTATGATTACATGTGTGAAAAAATTAAGTATCACCGGGGTTCGAGTCCTTTCGTTTCTCGTTAACAGTTTTGAAAAACTTTTTCTCTCCCAAGATACTTTCTTCAAAATCGCGATACTGATTTTTTCACTGGTATTATCCAATTTATTATTTGAAGTACGACTATCTTATACCCTGAAACCGACGCCTACGCTGTCGGTTTCTTTGTTGTCGGCTGCAAATATTGAAATTAATAGTGACGATATTTTTAATAACCCAGGTAACTCCATTAGTTCTCCGATTCTATTTAATGTTAAGACTAACAATTCTACTGGATTTTATGTTTATCCAGAAATTGAGAAACCCTATTTTATGGATATAACAAATCCAGCCAATAGCGGTAAAATTAATAACCTAACCGAGTCTGACACTTATAGTCATTTAACAGATCTTCCTGAGAATACTTTTGCTGGTACAAAGGATTGCAGCCCTGATCATCTAAATCAGTTGATGACAGGTTGGCGCTCCATGCCACAAATAGGGGCTGCTACAAATAGCCTTCAAATTAGTCAAAATACACCAACCACCGATACGGGAGTTAAAGAGTGCTTTGCATTAGGCTTACATATTTCTAATAATCTTCCTGTTGGTACTTATCAGAATAAGATTATTATTACCGCTGTAGCTAATGATTATCGAACAGAAGCTAATCTTATTTCTGGTAGTGAGTTCAAACGTAAAATAGCTTCGCTATTGACTGCTCCGGTAGACAGTTTCAATGAGATTAAGCACTTTGAACGTAGTTTAACCGCCCCGACAGAGGCGACTACAGTTGTACATCTAGAAATCAATGAAATCTCCGACCGTACAGTGTTAGCTTGGCTCGATAAAGACACGCAAACTTTATATTATTATTCCGAAGCCGAAAAGCTCTATCTGAACCCAGATTGTAGCGATATGTTCAGTTATTTTGGAGTTGAATATCTTGATTTAAGGCCTTTTGACTCGAGTAAAATCACCAATATGAATTTTATGTTTGCGAATATGTATGACGCTAAGGAGATTGATTTCTCTCATTTTGATACTAGGAGTGTTACTGATATGGGACGTCTCTTCTGGAAGAGTTGGAGTCTAAAAAAGCTCGATCTTTCTTCCTTTAATACGAGCAAGGTTATCTATATGAATACGATGTTTGTTGATTGTTACAGTCTGGAAGAGATTAATCTTTCGAGTTTTAATACTGGAGAGGTTTGGTATATGGGCAGTATGTTTAAAAATACATTTGCACTTAAGAACTTGGATATTCATAATTTTAATACTCAAAAAGTAACAGATATGAATAATATGTTCTATGGGTCCGGCATAAAAAATTTAGATTTATCAAATTTTAATACTGCAAATGTTGAAGATATGAGCGAAATGTTCAATAATATGAATAACTTGGAGACACTGGATATATCTAATTTCAACACTAGTAAAGTATCTAATTTTAATGCTATGTTCGCAGCTGGTTCGACGGATAAACTCGAACATATATATGTAAAACATGATTTTGACACTTCTTCTGGTACAGATTTTACCAGTATATTCAATGGGCGCACAGTTCTTCGTGGTGGAAACGGTTCCTTCCTTTCAGATCCATCCACCGCCGACAAGACCTGGCTCCGCATCGATGATCCAGCCAACGGTCATCCAGGCTATTTCACTCGCAAAGTCTAAAAACTTCAAACTAGTATATAATTATATTAATGACCAATCAGACAATTATCAAAATTGAAAATCTTGAGAAAAGCTTCGGCAAAACTAAGGCTGTTCGCAAGATTAATTTAGAGGTTTATGAAGGCAGCCTCTTCGCCTTCCTCGGCATCAACGGTGCTGGTAAGTCCACTACTATCTCTATGATGTATGGCGGACTAAAAATTGACTCCGGTCGCATCACTATTTGTGGCCAAGATGTTGCCACGCATCTCGATAAGATTAAAAATCAAATCGGTGTAGTTTTTCAGGATTCCGTCCTCGATAAAACTCTCACTGTTTATGAGAACCTCAAATTCCGCGCCGGCTTTTATGGCATTTTTGGCCAAGAATTCAAAGCTCGTTACCAGGAATTGGAAAAACTTTTCGATCTTGCTGAAATTAAAAATCAGAAAATTCAAAAACTTTCTGGCGGCCAAAAACGTCGTGTCGATATCGCACGTGCTATTATCCATCAGCCGAAAATTCTCATTCTTGATGAGCCGACCACTGGCCTAGATCCAGGTACTCGCAGTAAAGTTTGGCGGATTATTTCCAAGCTTCGCGAGGATTTTAAAATGACGATTTTTCTTACCACCCACTACATGGAAGAGGCCGCCGATGCAGACTATGTCACGATTTTGGACAAGGGAAGAATCATTGCTGAAGGTATGCCGCTCGAATTAAAAACTCAATATGCTACCGATGTTTTGCATCTTTATGGCGTAGATGAATCAGAAGTTAAAAAGCTGAAATTGCCTTACCAAAAAATCCATAAAGACTTTCAAATCAAAGTCAAAAATTCCGCTGTGGTCACACAATTAATTGTAAAAAATCCAGAACTTTTCCAAGATTTCGAATTGATTAAAAGTACACTAGATGATGTTTTTCTCGCGGTTACCAAAAATAAACCAGGTACTGATTTTTCGGAATCAAAAAATCTCAAAACTGGAACGGAGTCAAAATCATGAAAAAATTTCTCAACCTCACTGCTCGCAATGTTAAAGTTTTCTTCAGCGACAAATCAATGTTTTTTGCTTCACTGATTACGCCAATGATTCTACTCATTCTTTATGTGACTTTTCTTGGCCGGGTCTTCCAAAATAGTTTAGATCAGGATGCTCTAGGCGTCGCACTCTCAGAGGGCGTAATTAATGCTGTAGTGAACGGTCAAATCCTCGCCTGTCTCCTCGCGGTTTGTAGTGTCACTGTCGCTTTTTCTTCGAATCTCTTGATGGTTAACGATAAGATTACTGGTAGTACGAAAGATATTGATGTTTCTCCAGTTAAAAGTCATACTAAGAGTCTGGCTTATTTCGCTGCCACTTTTATTTCCACGATTATTATTAATCTCGTTGCTCTCGTGCTTTGTCTAATTTATATTCGCACCCAAAATTGTTGGTATTACGAACTAAAAGATGTTTTGCTACTATTCGGTGATGTAGTGCTGCTTTCTTTCTTCGGCACTGCCTTGGCTTCTGTGGTAAATTTCAGACTCAAAACTCAAGGCCAGCTCAGTGCTGTGGCGAATATTGTGAGCGCTGGTTATGGTTTTATTTGTGGTGCCTATATGCCGATTTCTAATTTCTCAGCTCTACTCCGCGATACCATTATGTTTCTGCCAAGTACTTACTTTATGTCACTAATAAAAAATCATGCTCTCACTGCACCATTTCAGGAAATGACTAAGACTGAAATTCCGACCCAAGCAATCGACGCCGTCAAAACTGCCCTCGACTACAAAATTTCCTTTTTCTCCCACGAAGTTCCACTTAATATGATGTATTTCATCGCCACAACTTCAATTATTGTATTAATTATTATCTTTGTCTTGCAGAACAAACTCAAGAAACAAGATTAAAATAACCACTACTTGTTTTGTCAAAAAAGCATATTCTTTATGCTAAAATAAAACTATGAACGGCCAAAAAACTAACTCAAGTAGACCTTACTGGGGGTGGTTTAATAGAGAGTTAAAACTTCTTCTTGCATTTTTTGGTTTAATTTCTTTCTCGAACTTCATCTTCAGTAATAACACTTCCGCTCTCTTCGTTCCAATACTTTCGGCCTCGGTGGATAATGCTGCAGCTTAAGTTAATGGAAATCAGGTGATAAACAGTACGAATAAAACTACGGAAATTCCCTTAAATCTTACAGTAAATACAAACAATAAGACTGGTTATACGGCAACTTTAAATTCAGAGACCGATGAAACAGCGCTAGTGAATAACGATTCTGCAGCTAATGCGAAAATTAATTCTATTTCATCTACTGGATCACTTGGAGATTTTTCTAATAATACTTGGGGCTATAAGTTTGGGTCATCCACAAACTACGCACCGATTCCAGCATTGTCTACTCCAGCGCAAATCTTGCAGACCACTGGAAAGACTAATGGCAATGAAACGAATAATATAAAAATTGGCATGAAACTAGGTGATAATCTTGAAAGTGGCAGGTATACAAATAAGCTAATATTTTCCATTCTAACCAATAATTACGACCGTATCGCCATCATGACCGAAGGTCCGGATTTCAATGCAAAACTAAAATCCTTGGAAACCAGTACAAATAAAATCGAACACTTTAAGAAGAGTTCAGTAGTACCAGCTGCTTCTATGAATGCCGTAAATATCGATGATGAGGTATCCGACTATGAAATTAAACTCTGGCTAGACTCGACCGATAAAACGGCTTATTATTACGCTGAGCCGGAAAAAGTTTACTTAAATACGGATAGCAGTAATATGTTTCTTTCAAGATTTGGTGAACAAGAAATCAAAAACATCTTAGAGGTGGATCTCTCCAACTTCGATACATCGAAGGTGACAAATATGGCTAGTATGTTCAACGCTATGCCTAAACTTACTTCACTTAACCTTTCTAACTTCGACACCTCTAAGGTAACGAATATGAGCTATATGTTTTCTGCCATACGTAATCTTATCACCCTTAACCTTTCCAACTTCGATACATCGAAGGTGACAAATATGCAATATATGTTTGCTGGTATGCATAATGTCACTACCCTTAACCTTTCCAACTTCAATACTTCACAGGTGACGAATATGCAATATATGTTTGCTGGTATGCATAATCTCACCGCCCTTAATCTTTCCAACTTCAATACTTCACAGGTGACGAATATGCACTCTATGTTTGGTGCTATGT
>CAUQIL010000054.1:0-4738 GCA_963518195.1 uncultured Candidatus Saccharibacteria bacterium
TTGGTCTAATAATTGCAGCGGCGATTTTTGTAGTTATTAGAATGCTAAAACAAAAACGTAAGGCGAAAGAGTTTGAGCGGGCTCTGAAAATGATTCCGATGTTGATTCATTTACCGCCATCGACCGATGATATTCAGGGTGGGGGTAGAGATGAGCGTGACATAAATGATGAGGCGATTTCTCAAGCCACGATTATGTATACGATTATTTCATCTACTTTGAAAAAGGCTGGAATGAAGACTCACGTGTATGGACAAAAATATTTTTCCTTTGAAATTGTAGCGGTGGATGGGTTTGTAAAATATTATGCTGTAGTACCGGCGGTTTTAACTGAAACGGTGAAGCAGGCAATTTTAACTTCCTACCCAACAGCTAGATTGGAAGAAACAGAGGTCGAGAATATTTTTAGTAGAGACGGTATGGATAATAGTGAGGGTACAGGAAATCAGTATAATGCTGAAAAATTTGTATCTGGGGGTGAGCTAGTGATGAAGAAAGAAGTTGAGTATCCAATTTTGACATTTCAAGAAATGAAGTGGGATGCACAGTTGGCTCTACTAAATGCCTTTTCTAAGGTTAGAATTGGTGAGGGGTTGGGACTTCAGGTAATGTTTAGGCCACTAGATTCTAGTTGGTCTAAAAATGCAGAAACAAAGATTAAAAATATTAAATCTGGAAAAAAGGGTTTCAGTGGTAAGGGATCTAATTTGCCAATCCGAATACTTTATTTATTAACGGATATAATTAGAGCGCCATTTGAAGTTCCTGATGAACACAAAAAAGATAAAGATGAACACAATTCTGAATTATCACAAAAGAAGCAGGAAGAAATTCAGGCGATTGACACTAAGGCAAAATTTCCTGCATTTGAATGTTTAATTAGAATTGTGGCACATTCAAAATCAAAAGCTCGAAGTGAGGGGTTGGTCGGGGGTGTAGTGGCAGCTTTTTCGCAATTCGATTCGCCAAATTCGAATGGCTTTAAATATGATTTGAGTAAGAAAGTTGATCAATTAGTTACAGATTACATATTCAGGTTTTTCCCAGTTTCGAATAAAAAAATTGTACTAAATACACAAGAATTGGCGACGATTTTTCATCTACCTTCTCAGGCCTCAATTCCGTCAAGTGGCGTTGAAAGACAGATGACGAAACAGGTTGATGGACCAGCGTCCTTGATCACCGACGGTGTGTTGATTGGGCGAAATGAATATCGCGGCGCAGTTAAAGAGATTAAATTAAGTGTAAATGACCGCAGGCGACATATGTACGTAATCGGTGCTTCAGGTATGGGTAAGTCTGTATTTTTGAAGAATATTGCCTATCAGGATATGGTTGAGGGTAAGGGTTTTTGTTTTATTGATCCGCACGGTGATGTAACGGAAGAGCTACTATCTATGGTCCCCGAGGACCGAATTGATGATGTAATTTATTTTGATCCGTCAGATATGGAGTTCCCAATTGGTATGAATATGCTGGAGGCAAAAACGCCAGAGGAGAAGGACTTTATTGTGCAAGAGGGTATTAATATGCTTTATTCTCTATATGACCCTGGGCATACTGGTATTTTTGGTCCACGTGGTGAGCAGATGTTTAGAAACGCAGCACTGCTTTTGATGAGTGACCCTAAGGGCGCTACATTCTTGGATATTCCGAGTCCATTTATTAATAAAGATTTAGTGGTTGATAAATTAAAATATGTAACGGATAGAGATCTATTCGATTACTGGACAAAAGAATTTCCAGCTTCACAAAAATCAAATGATGCGGGTGAAGTGATTACGTGGTTTGCTTCTAAGTGGAGTCCATTTAAGCAGAATACGATGATGAAGCGGGTGCTGGGTCAGATCAAGTCAGGATTTAATATCCGTGAGATTATGGATCAGCAGAAGATTTTACTAGTGAACCTTTCTAAAGGTAAGCTTGGCGAATTAAACTCAAAGCTGCTTGGTATGATCTTTGTGATGAAATTCCAGACGGCGGCAATGTCGCGTGTAGATACGCCAGAACATGATCGTAAAGATTTTTGTTTATTTGTCGATGAGTTTCAGAACTTTTCAACAGAATCTTTTGAATCGATCTTATCTGAGGCGAGGAAATTCCGACTTAATTTGATTGTTGCGAACCAGTTTATGACGCAGCTGACCGATAAGATTCGTGAAGGTGTGCTTGGTAACGTTGGTACGATTGTGGCTGGCCGTGTTGGTGTGACGGATGCGGAAATGCTGGAAAAAGTGTTTACGCCTGTGTTTAAGGCGGAAGATCTTCATAAGCAGCCAAATCATCATGCAATTACAACTGTTTTGATGAATGGTATGCCGTCGGCGCCGTTTACAATGAATTTGCCAGCACCAATGGGGAAGGAGGATCGCAAGGTATTCGAATCTTTGCGTGAATACTCGGCGAAGAAGTACGGTCGTCCTGGTGCAGAGGTAGATAAAGAAATTGATGAGCGATTAAATATTAAGAATGAAGGAGAGAAATCTGTAAAAGAGGCACCTAAGAATGAGGGGGGTGGTTTTATGTCGATGATTGGTGAAAAAAATAGTGGACAGGGGATAGATTTGGGGGTAGCGAAGGTGCCAGCAAGTCAGGCGATACCAGGTTCACCAGAGGCGGCTAGAATAATTCAGCAGGCGAATGAGACACCTGCTAAAGAATTATCACTTGAAGAGATTGATGCAGAACTGGCGAAGTTGAGTCAAGAATCTAAGGATAATGATCTTGATTGGCTAGCAAGTGAAGAGCCGAAAAAAACACCAGTAAAACAGGAAGAGACTACAAAGAATACGAAGATTGAGCCTCAAGGGTCCGATTTTGGCCAGATGAGTTCTGGGGATGTAATAAGTCTGAGATAAGTTAGTATTCGGGGGTTAAGTATGTCGGAATTTTATAGAATAATTTTTTGATAAAAAATGTGTTCAGGCTATTTAGGGAAGCTGGAGGCAATAAAACTTTAATGCACATGATTGATATCAGGATGAGAAACAAAATGCCCTTAGAGGCCCTTAGAATGCGTTAAACGGGGTGTTTATCTTGACAGCTTGGGGAGGAAAGAGTAAACTGGAGACAGATATCGAGTGAGGTGAACGATTTAGTTTAATCTTGAGTTTGACTTTTAATCAAGAGAGGATCGAATTTTACAGCGAGTCTTTGGTATCAGCATAAAAAACTTAATGAGGTATTTGTTTGATGGCTGAAAAACAAAAAATTGAGGAATACGATAGTTCCGAAATCCAGGTCCTAGAAGGGCTAGAGCCGGTTCGTGTACGTCCAGGTATGTATATTGGGTCGACCGGATACGATGGTTTACATCACTTAGTAAAAGAAATTGCAGACAACTCAATTGATGAGGCGATCGCAGGTTTTGCGACTAAGGTATTGATTACATTGCAGAGTGATGGTGGTGTGAGGGTTGAGGATAACGGACGTGGTATTCCAGTAGATATTCATCCAAAAACACATAAGTCAACACTTGAGACAGTATTAACTGTTCTGCATGCTGGTGGTAAATTTGGTGGCGGTGGATACAAGGTTTCATCAGGTTTGCACGGTGTTGGTTCATCAGTAGTGAACGCTCTTTCAACCAAGATGATTGCGGAAGTTTACCGAGATAAAAAAGTTCATCATATTGAATTTGAAACAGGTAAGCCAATTATGCAGCTTGATACCTCAAAGAAGACTGATAAACAAGGTACCTGTATTACTTTTTACCCTGATCCAACAATCTTTAAAGAGACAACTACTTTTGACTATGATTGGGTGGCGCATTATGCAAGACACCAGGCATACTTAACTAAGGGAATTTTAATTTCTGTATTTGATGAGAGAACCGGAGAAAGAGAAACTTTCTATTTTGAAGGTGGTATCAAGAGCTACGTAAAGCGTTTGAATGAAAGTAAGGAAGTCCTAGCTGACGACATTTTTTATGTTGATAAGCAGATTGAGGACGCAGAGGTGGAGATTGCAGTGCAATATAACGATACCTATGCGGAAACTATGAAACCATTCGCAAATAATGTGTTGACCCCAGAAGGCGGAACACATGTGGTTGGTTTTAGGACGGCTCTAAATCGTACAATTAATGACTATGCAAGACGTAATAATCTGCTAAAAGAAAAAGAAGATAACCTAACGGGCGATGATATTAAGGAAGGTTTGACGGCGGTAATCTCTGTAAAAATTCCAAATCCAGAGTTTGAAGGTCAGACTAAAAATAAGTTAGGTAACCCAGAGGTACGTGGTTATGTAGATAAGGTAATGTCAGAATATTTTGGTTATTATCTTGAGGAGAATCCTGCAATTGCGAAGAAAATTGTGGGGAAGGCAACTTTGGCTGCACGAGCACGTAAGGCAGCAAGGGCGGCACGTGATAATGTAATTCGTAAGGGTGCGTTTGAAGGATTAAACTTACCTTCAAAGCTTGCGGATTGTTCATCAAGAGATCGTACAGAATGTGAATTATTCATCGTCGAGGGTAACTCGGCGGCTGGTTCAGCAAAAGAAGGACGTAATTCAAAGATTCAAGCAATTTTGCCACTACGTGGTAAGGTGTTGAATACCGAACGTGCTAGATTGGATAAAATGTATGCGAATGCAGAGCTGGTATCTCTAATTAAGGCTTTAGGAGTAGGAATTGGGGATCAGTTTGATCTATCGGGTCTTCGCTACTACAAGATTGTTTTTATGACCGATGCCGATGTTGATGGTGCACATATTCGTACCCTATTATTAACGT
>CAUQIL010000055.1:0-4726 GCA_963518195.1 uncultured Candidatus Saccharibacteria bacterium
TCTTAAATTAGAGCAGAACGGTATGGCGCAGATTGAGTCGTTACCAACTGGAGCAAAAGTGGTAATTGACGGAAAGCAGGATTTTAATGAGACAAATATTTCGAAGCTGCTTTCGGCTGGTGAGCATGAAATTACATTATGGAAGGAAGGTTTTGATTCTTGGACTAAGAAGATTAGTATTACGTCAGGACTTTTAACACGTTTAAAACACCCACGTCTATTTAAGAAGGAACGCACCACAGAAGAAGTGGCTAGTTATCAAGATTTACGTTTCGTTTATGCGGCGCCAGATCATCGAAGCTTATTGGTGGCGAAGAATAATACAACAAAATGGCAGTACATTACAGCGCTAGGTGCGGATAAAGTTACAACAGAGGAGATTGATGTGAAGGGGATTTTTGCCGGTACAAGTGATGGCAAGTTCCCCGGTGAAATTTTGCAGGTAACATGGAATGATACTGGCGAAAAGGTTCTGATGCAGGTTAAAAATGGCGAAACGGTTGAATGGGGTGTGCTTAGCTTAAAGAAGGTTAGCGAAAGCGTGAATCTTTCTCAGGCAATTCTAAAATATACCGAAAAAGGAACCGACAAGAAGCTTGAGACGACGACCGAGACTAGAGTGCCGGAGGGTAAACGAATCTTAACACAGGCGGTGATTAGTGATGCGACGGCTAGTAGGTTCATTGCGTTAATTGATGGTAATCTAAGAGAGATTGACACCTCAATGAAGACATTATCGGAGAGTTATTTGAAGAATATTGCTAAATTTAGAGCCTCTGGTTCACAGCTTATTTATTTAACTAATGCGGAGAAAGATAAACGTCAGGTCGGGATTTATCGTTTAGGCGATAAGGGTGGTATTGATATTGAGGTGATTGTACGATCAAAGAAAGATGCGTCTATTGGTTTGGCGATTTCTGAATTTGACAGTAAAAAATATCTCTGTATTACTGTGGATGATCGATTGGCAGTTTATAGAGCGAATGAATATCCGACTTATGGCAATAATGACAATAGCTTTGAAAAGATTAGTGAAGAGAAGCTGGGATTTGTGCCAAGCGAATTGATAAAATCGGGCAATGGTGAATTCTTTATTGCAAAAAGTGATAAGAAATTTATGATCTATAATCTTGACCTAGAAGAGTTGAGTTATGTAGAACATCAAAATAACAATATCGCATGGCTGGATTATTATCTGATGTTTGATGTGGTGGACGGTAAGATGGAGGCCTTCGATTTTGACGGAGCTAATCGTCGAACTATTTTGAATCAAGATGTAGCCGCTGGGTTTGATGCGGTGATTAACTCAAATAATCGTTATATGTATTATGTGACAAAAACGGTTGATGGATATAGTTTAAAGCGAGATAAGCTAATTTAGAATTGAATATAAAAATAGTCCTCGAGGGGACTATTTTTATATAACCAGAAAGTATCACTTATCTAATTTATTTAATTTGATTGTCCGGTTAACCAGCGCCAGACTCGATCGAAGAAAGAGCGCTCGTTGGCTGGCAGAACGGAGCTAGTGTTTTCTGTGGTCTTAGGTTTAGTTTCAGCAACAACTGGAGCTTGGGTTTTATCGTAAGTTGGATTGATCTGTTCAGCAGTAACTAGTAGACGATAGCGATCGGTACCGAGCGGAGTACAGGTGATAAGAGTGAGTAGTGGCTTATCTGTCGGGTAAATAAGCGCAGCAACATTGGTTGGCTCAACGGTTTCGCGCTTAAAAACCTTGTAGGTATAGCGAACTGAGTTGTAGTTGATGTAGATTAGATCGCCATCAACAAGTCGTTCAAGGCCAGAAAAGATGAATTTATATTGGTTATTACTGTAAATATCACCTGCAGAATGACCTGAAATAACGAGGTTACCGATTTGTCCTGGCATAGCATCGGCGCCGGGGATTTTGAATTGAGCAACACCATGATTCATTGCGTCGTTAATGGTGGCCGGGTCGGTGGCAAGATTGTAGAGAACCGGAACGTCAACATTGAGTTTGGGAATAAGCAGACGAGGGTCGGCAGTTGGGGCTTCGGAAACGGTAGGATCGATGGCAGTAATGCCAGTATCTTTAGTGTTCCCTGGTGCAATATAGGCCATGATTGGTGCAAAGATTAAACGGTTATACTGTAAGAATAAGATGAAGAGGACGGAGAAGATCCCGGCAAAAAGTGGGACGAGTTGCTTATGTCGTTTTGTTAGCTTAAAGCTGGAGTTGGCTTTTTGACGAATTTTTTCGCGCAAACTAGTCTCAACTTGTTTGGACTCTAAGTTATCTCCGGTGATATTGTCTTGAGAAAGTTGATTTTGCTCGGCGATTGCTGCGCTAGAGAATTTATTCTTTTCGGTTTCGATATATTTTTGAGCAGCCTTGGCATAGTATTCACTGTAGTATTTTTGATAGTAATTTTGCCAATCAGAATGATATTTTTGCCAGTTATTGGTCTGGTTATTGAGGTTAATAGGAGTCTGCTTGAGTGAACTGCGATTTTCGGTATTGTATTTTTGAATTAGATTACTGCGAAGAGTTTGTTCGCCAAGAATGCGATGCTCTACTTTATGTTGGTTGTTATGAAGAAAAGAGAGAGCGGCGAAAGAACGACTGGTTTGCTGCAATTTATTTAGTGGTGAATTTTGGGCTGGAGAATTTTGAGAAGCAGAAACAGGGCTGTTATTAGAATAAGCAGCCAGAACTTTATTGCGAGCGAGTTCAGTAACGGTCTGTCGTTGTCGATCGCTAGAAGATAGCCCACCATCTTTTGGATTCATATATTAATTATAACATTGAAAAGCTATGTCTAGAAAAACTATTATAAAGAAAGTGGGGTTTTATGGTAAAATAAGACAGAGGGCGAATGGCGGAATTGGTAGACGCGCCAGACTCAAAATCTAGTTCCAGCAATGGAGTGTGGGTTCGATTCCCACTTCGCCCACCAAAACGACCTAATGGTCGATTTTTTTATAGGGATTTATTTGTTATAATGATATTAGTTTTTTGGAGGTGGTAGAAATGGAAAATAAGAAACAGATTAACCGTAGTGTAATTGTGATTTGTGGCGTGCTACTAGGAGTGATTTTGATTGCTTTTGGCGTTTACCAGAATATGAATTCGGAATATTCGAAACTAAATCTGCCAACAGCTGAAAAAATACAGTCGGAGATAAAAACTATCTATCAAGAAATAGATAATTTAAGAAAAGAAATGCTGGACGAGTATGAAAAACATGGAGAATCGGCTGAATATGGACTAAAATCCAGGCAAATACAAGAAAAAGAGGTGCTCCGGGCAGATTTAGAGGAAAGATTATTAAAAATTAATAACCATGAATATGACGGAGTGAAAAATGAGACCATGGGGAGATCTGCGCCATTATTTATCGGAGGGATTTTAGTAATAGTTGTGTCATTAGTAATATCAGGAGTATTATTATCAATCGAGCAGAAGAAAAAATAATTATGGAAGAAATGAAAAAAGAACAGATTATAGTGGGGCTTAGTCAAGAGGAAGTAGAAGCAAGGAAGGCAGCCGGACTGACAAATAAGGCAGTGGAGGCACCTTCGAAAACAGTTGGAGAAATTATCGCTTCCAATGTTTTTACGTATTTTAATTTTGTCTTCTTGTTGCTTGCGGCATTACTGATTTCTGTACGTTCATTTCGGGATTTAAGTTTTTTGCCTCTAATTTTTATTAATTCCCTGATTGGTATTTTGCAAGAATTAAGAGCAAAACAGATTTTGGATAAATTGACCGTCTTAAGTGCGCCGGAAATCAGAGTGATGCGAGATGGCGAAGAAAAAATTATAAAGACGCATAATTTGGTGATGGATGACGTGATGGTGTTGACCGCTGGCTACCAAATACCGGCTGACGCGGTGGTGATTGATGGTGAGGTGGCGGTAAACGAGTCGCTGTTAACTGGAGAGTCAGACGATATTGTAAAAAAGACTGGAGATGAATTATTTTCTGGTAGTTTTGTGGTTTATGGTAAGTGCTACGTCAAGGTGACGAAGGTGGGGGCTGAATCATATGCGGCAAAATTAACAATGAAGGCAAAGGCGATTCGCGTAGGCGAGCAGTCGGAGATCTTGAGGTCGCTAAATAGTTTTGTGAAGTTAGCAGGTATTGCGATCATACCAATTGGTATTATTATGTTTGGACAGCAGTACTTTTTACATAGTGCAACAGCAAAAGTGAGTATTCAGGCGATGGTGGCGGCAATCATGGGTATGATTCCGGAGGGGCTGTTCTTACTTGCTTCAGTAACGCTGGTACTTTCTGCGGTGCGTTTGGCTCAGAAAAAAGTTTTGGTTCATGATATGAAGTGTATTGAAACCTTGGCGAGGGTAGATGTTTTATGTGTTGATAAAACCGGTACTATCACAAGTGACCGCATGAATGTTGAGCAGATTCAGCGAATTGTAGGCGAGGATGACGGAGATATTTTACCTGATCAGTTTGAGCAACTTTTGAAGAAAGTAGTAGCAGGGCAATCTGGAGACAATGAGACGATGCAAGCTTTGAAACGATATTTTGAAAAATCAGAAGAGTCGGTCGAGAGACACGATGCGTTATCTGATCTTACTGGTGAGGTGATAAAAGTATTAGGATTCTCTTCAAAGTATAAATATAGTGGTATTTGTTTTAAAAAGAAAACGTTAGTATTGGGGGCGCCTGAGTTTGTATTAGGGGATGATTTTAAGAAATATGCAAAAACCTTTAATC
>CAUQIL010000056.1:0-4668 GCA_963518195.1 uncultured Candidatus Saccharibacteria bacterium
ATCAGGAGTAGTTTGGTCTGGATTTGTGGAAGGGGTAGCATTTGAAGGAATAGGGTCAGCAAAGACAGGAAGTGAAGTTGAGATAGTAGAAAAGAAGCTTGCAAAAAACAAGCTCAAAACAAGTAGTAGACTAGCGAATTTTGTATGGACCTTCTTCATATAAAGTGAAACTTTAATTTACTAGCATATTATACCACACATAAGCATAATAGTCAATAGTGGAAAACAGATAGCTAAAACAATTATATATTTATAGGCAGAACAAGGCAATAATGTTATAATTAAAGTATGAGAAGGCATATCCAAGGTTTAGCAATGCTAGTTATGGCATTTTTTTCGATATTTAGTTTAACGTTTTTATGGTCCGAGGTGACAAGTGTGCCGGTTGAAGCAGCTGTAATTGAGGAGAGTGTGGACGCAAGTTGTGCTAATTCAGTGCTGGGTCTTAGGCCATGGTATCGTGGAATTGTGACGAGGGATAGCTCGGGTTCTTGTACGATTGGTAAAATCGCGCTTGACGATGATGGAAATACGAAACTAGCGGGATTTGTCTGGGTAATTATTTTAAACCTTATGTATGATGCTTCCCTGGTGTCAAGTTTGGTGGCGACTGGATTTATTATTTGGGGTGGTTATAAATACATTACGTCTGAAGGCGACCCATCAAAGGTGATGACTGGTAAAAAGATTATTACTGGGGCGGTGATTGGCTTGATTTTGACAATTTCAGCTTCAGTGATTTCTGATACCTTAGTGAATGTAATTAGCGGAGTGGCAAAATAATGAACCTAGGTAACTTATTAAGTGGTTTTATAAAAAAAGCAGGCTCGATGTTTGCAAAAGATGATTTTGATATTAAAAATGTGGATTCGCTTAATAATGCGTTGAATAATATTCCGAATCGAGGTAATACAGACAATTATGATGTTATGGTGGTCTTCAACTGGATTTATTCGATGGCGGCAATTGTGGCGGTTGGCTATATCGTCTATGGGGCGATTTTATTTGGAATTTCTGAAGGTGATCCAAGTAGAGTGAAGAAGGCTAAGGACTCTGTGACTTATGCAATTATTGGATTAGTGATCGTGGGGCTGGCATGGGCGATTACGTCATTTGTAACTAAATCGATAAGTTAGGAGATGTAGATGAAGATTGGTCAAAAAGTTTTATTAGGACTGGTGGGCGTGTTGAGTTTTAGCTTATTCAATATAGCTACTTTTTCTCAGTATACTTATGCTGAAGGGGTGAAGAATAAAGTGTGTGAAGAACTGGCTAATGCTGAGGATGTTGATGAATCTGTACTACAGGCAGCCGGCTGCTCGGGGCCAACTGGAACACATAAGAATATTTCGCAACTTGCTAATACAATTATAAATGTTGCGATGTCGCTTGCGGGAATTGTGGCAGTGGGAGCTTTAATTCTGGCTGGACAAAGATATATTGCAGCGGGCGGTGATGCAGCTAAAATTGCGAGTGCAAAACGAATCATCGTTTATGCGATCGTGTCACTTGTGATTTCATTCTTGGCTTTTGCAATTGTGAAGTTTGTGATTACTTCATTAAATATCTAGGTTTTGTTTGAATTAATGGGGGTGGGAGAAGTCTTATACTCTTGCTTCTATGGATGCTTATGATATAATAAAAAAAAGTAATATTAAAGGAAGAAATATGAAAATTACTAACAAAGTCAAAACATTAGCCGCTGGTGGTCTTGGCGTGGTAGCAATGGGTCTTCAAGCTGCTCCTACTTTTGCTGCAGGCAAAGTTCGTTGTCCAGATGGTTCTAATGTTAATAATCTTACTGATTGTAAGGGTATTAAAGAGAATAACCTTAACTCTAATGATTTAATGGGGACTCTTAATATTATTATTAACGTTGTGATCGGTATTATCGGTTTCGTGGCTGTAATGGTAATCATTCTTGGTGGTGTACAATATACAACTTCAGCCGGTGATTCTGGTAAGGTTAAGAAAGCAAAAGACACAATCATGTATGGCATTATTGGTCTTGTTGTTGCTTTGATGGCTTACTCAATTGTCAACTTTATTCTCTCAACCGTCTTTAAATAAAAAGCTTTGACAAAATATAATTTTGAGAAAGTAGTTTAAGATGACAAAAAATTTGAAAAAAGGCTTGGGGCTCGTTGCATTAACTTTGACTACAGTGTTTGGCTTTGTTGGTAATGTAAGCGCAGTTAGCTGTCCTACCGGTTCTTTACGTGAGAATCAAGACGTAAAATCAATTTCTGAGTGTAATATTGCACAGGAACATGCTGGCTCTAATAATTTGATGGATACAATTAATATAGCTATTAATGTAGTTTTAGGTGTCTTAGGATTGTTAGCGGTAATTGTTATCATCTACGGTGGCTTTATGTATACTACATCTGCCGGTGATGCATCCAAGATAAAAAAGGCCAAAGACACGATTATGTATGGCGTGGTAGGTTTAGTAATTGCCCTACTAGCATATGCTATCGTGAACTTTGTAGTATCAAGCATCTTTAAGTAAAAACAAAAAATAGACCTTCGGGTCTATTTTTTATGGTTTAAAAGAAGCGGAGTTTGACTCGATTATTTATTGATTTTTATTTTGATAATTATGCATCTCATTTAAATGATTATGATTGTCATTCCCTGCAAATGAGAGTATAACTAGGTTAGTTTGAAATAGAAAAAGTGGAGGAGTATCTTGAGTATAAAAAAGTACTGCCGAAGCAGTACTTTGGTGAACCTCAATGATCTTATTGAATGGTGATCTTGGTTGGGGTTTCGGTTTTCTCTTTTTCAAAAGAGATAGTAAGGACGCCGTCTTTTAGTTCGGCCTTAACGCTTCCCTCATCTTCACGGACGGAAACTGGGAGTGCGATTGTGCGAGAAAACTCGCCCCAGTAACATTCTTGAATGTGCCAACGAGTGGTTTGCTCGTCTTCGCCGCCACTAAGGATTCCTGAGATGGTTAAGATGTTGTCAGAGATGGTCACATCGAGGTCATTTTTGGAAATGCCTGCAGTGCGAGCCTTAACAACTAATTTATCAGCAGTTTCATATACATCAACTGCTAATTGACCTGGAAAATCTTCCGGTTCGTCCCACGCCTCTGGATCTTCTTCTGATGGAAAACTGTTAGAGAGTTGAGCAGGACTTTGCTCGACTTCTTCTTGGCTATCATTATCCAGAAATGCAGCCGCAAGTTCGTCTTCCATAAGCATGTCGTCGTCATTTGTACGAGCCATTGCTAAGTATTCCTCCACTTTTAACTATTGTTATGGTTAATTATAGGAGTGGTTATGCTAAATTGCAAGAGAAAAGTGTATTTTGATGTAAAAAACACAATAGTCAATATGATATTGGAGCTGGTTTCGCCAAACAGGTGTGAGAGGTGCGGGGCTCCTGGGGTAGTGTTTTGTGATTGTTGTAAAAAATATCTAGCTAGTACTAATCCGGGGTATGTTGTGAGTAATAGCTTTGGGTTCATGGAAATTATTATTGGGGGTGTGAAAGAAGGGATTTTATCGGATCTTTTAAAGAAGTATAAATATGGATGTAATAGGGAGTTGGCTGAGGTTTTGATTGACACGGTCTATGAGAGGTTGAAGAGTATTGTGGATGACGAGACTAAGTTTGGCGGTAAGGTGGTGATAGTCCCCTTGCCAACGATTGGCCGACATATTCGCGCTCGCGGGTTTGATCATATAAAGGTTTTAGTTAATAGGTTTTCAGAAATTGCGCCTGTGGAAGATTTAATTGTGAGAAAGAGGAACTTTGTGCAGGTTGGAAAGGGGGCGGAAGAGAGATTGAAGCAGGCGGAGAGTGCTTATATGATAAGGGAGGGGGTACAATGCGATCCTGAGATTAAGTATGTTTTATTTGATGATGTATGGACAACGGGCGGAAGTATGCGGGCGGCAGGTGAGGTGTTGAGAAGAGCAGGAGCGACGAAGATAAGTGCTGTTCTCTTAATGAGTAATGACTATATTGAGGCTACAGAAAACCTGCCTTTTGGGCAGGTTTAATAAGGTAATATGCCGTATTTAGCGAGGAGTGCTGACGCCGATGACGGAGTTGAGAACGAAGTTAACAATGGCAAAAGCAAGAAGAGAGATGATAAGGCCGATAATTGCGTAGAGGACGGTGTTTTTTGCGTCAGTGACCTTTTTACTGTCGCCACCGGAAAGAATGTAACGTAAACCGCCATAAACTAACATAATTACAGAGATAAGGCCGACGATGAGCAGAATTGTATTAGTGATACGACTGAAAACGCCGTTATTGCCAATTAACTCAGTTGGCATACCTTCAGCACGAGCCGCATCTGCGCCTTCTTGAATAGAGATGGCAGAGGCAAGAGCACGACTGGTTGAGAGGCAAATAAGTGCACCAAGACCGGTTAAGGTTTGAGTTAAGGTTTTTGTAATTCTTTTCATAAAAATTTATCGAATCTCGCAATTACTTAAATGATGTGCTTATTTTACCATATATGTTCTAAAAAAGCAATTTTTGCAAAATAGGAGGTTATCCTCCAGAGGAGAGTGAGCAACTATAAAAGACAGTAATATTTTTGATGAAGTTAAGAATAGAAAAATAAAAAAGGCCTCTACTGAGGCTATTTTATGGCGGAGAGTGGGAGATTCGAACTCCCGCTGCAGGTCTCCCCACACTAGCGAT
>CAUQIL010000057.1:0-4660 GCA_963518195.1 uncultured Candidatus Saccharibacteria bacterium
CAGGTACTGATGGAAAGCCGCTCAATGTTTTAGTCTACAATGATGGGCCCGACGGTAAACCGATGGTGGTTTCCGCATATAACGAAGATGCATCAAGGATTCCGGATACTATCGAATTTACAACCAATAAGGTTGATGCCGATGGTGTGTCAACGCCAGTCACCACTAAAATCAATGTTGACTCCGATAATAAAATGGGTTTTAGACAGGCCCTTGATGCTAATGATAATTTTTTCAAAGCCGAAGAAAGATCAACCAGAACTCTAAAAGGTCATGTTGCGGGTTGGTTTGACTCAATAGCCGAAAAAGTTGATGTTATGTTAAATAACGGCGGACGCAACCGTCAGGCAAATACTAAAAAGGATGCATCTGACGAGGAAATTACGGCCAATGCTGAGAAGGATGGACTAAAGGAAGAAGCCGAGGATTCTCAGGGGTCAATTGATGTTGATGACTCGGATGCCGATGCCGAAGAGCCGAATCGTGTGCCTGCCGACGAAGGTTCAAGTGCATTAACCAAAGGTATGGACACCCCAGCAGTTGAAAGCGCTCTGAAGTCTCGTGCAAAAAAAGCCGCTGCCACCATTGGTAGTGCTTCTGCTATTACAACTGGCCTCGGCTACGCTTGTACCGTGCTTAAAGTAATTAACACAATTTCACAAACTGTGGGCGCCCTCATGCGTTCCAAGGTTCTAAATTACGTCACCGGCTATACTGAAGCAGTTCATAAGACTAAAGCTGGCGATGGCTCGACTGAGCTTCACTTCTATAATAAAGGCCTCAATACGGATGGTCCTACTCGTGACATGGGCGGCAACATTATTCCAGGTAAAGAATCTAGTTCGGCAATGAAAAGCGCTGCCATTAGTCAGTTTTTTAGTAATGGCCAACTGAAGGTAAAATCATCTGATCCAGTCGCAAGGAAGTTTAACACTGAAAATGCCATGCAGCAGGCCGTCTTCCATAGTGATGAAATTCAATCAAGTGATATCAATCAGGTCCCGCAAACTCTTGGAAAGCTGCTAAGTCAAGCCGCCGGAAGTCTCAACACCTATAAAGGCTGCATCGCATTACAAACTACAGGTGATCTACTAGGTATTTTTGCTGATATCGCTGAAATCGCTGCTGCCATTCCAAGCGCTGGTATCTCTATAATTATTGGTGAAATGGGCAAAATGCTAATGAAAAAAGCTCTCACTGTTGCTATTGTTGCTTCGGTTGGTGTACTAGTTTCTATGATTGCTCCATATGTTGCACGCGCCTTAGCAAAGAGTCTAGTTAGTAATATGGTCGGCGAAGATGCTGGCTACGCCATAAATAGCGGCTTTAATATGTATACCGGCATTCAACAACGTATGAGTTCTGGGCTTCCGGCAACCAAGAAGGCTCTCATTGCGCAATACCATGAACAGCAATCAGTAATTGCAAGTGAGTCTCGTTATGATAGGCAAACTAAAAGCCCGCTGGATCCATCCTCTCCGCATACTTTTATGGGTAGTCTAATGAATTCTCTTATTCCACTCGCCACCACGATGTCTTCACCAATTACCACATTTTCAAAGATTAATAGTACAGTCGCTTCCTCAATCTCTCGCCTTCTTCCGACGGCTGCAGCTGACGATATTAATCAAATCAAGACTTCTATAAACGATAACTGTCCTTCTGGTAATGCGTTTGAGGAGCCCTTAGCCATGGATGCATTTTGTAACAACTACATTACCACCGACTATTCTACAATGAGGACTCCACCCGATGAGGTTTTTGATCAAGTTGGTGCGGAAAACTTCGAACTGGATAAAATAGATGAGAACGTTAATAATGGTAATCCAGAGATTAAAGATAACTCAGAACTAGCCAAATGGACCTTAGCGTGTGCTGTGCGTGAATCTCATTATGGCGTTGCCGATGGTAATATTTCTGAGGCTATGAGTGGTTCAGCTGGCGTAGGCTCTGGTATTATTAAATCCTATACTGGCGCTGCTATTGGTGCTATCCCAGTGCTTGGTGGTATCGCTCAGACTATTTACAATGGCAAGGAAGCGTCCAATATTGGCTGGACCACCGGTGAAAACTGCATCAAAGAAAAGTATAAATATTTCTCTCGCTACTCCGAGGATCAGCGTGTCCTAGAAGCGGCAGGTCTTATTGAGCAGTCTGCCGTCACAAGCTTCTTGGATCGCTACTTCGAGAAAAACCCACTCGATTTCACCGATTCCGGCATTGTGGCACGTTATACTGGTATGACAAAAGATCAGGCTGAAGTTGCGCTTGGGCTTCTAGAGTACAATACCTTCCTTGCAAGTTATCAGCCCAAGGAGAAAGGTCCAGAAAAACCCGTACAGTATGACAATTATCAATACGAAGCTACCACCGTTATCGCTGAGATCATGCCAAGTGCCCTGGTCTTCTTTGCCCCGAATTATCAAACTCAACGTCAAGCCGTTGCAGTAGCTTAAATCTTATTTTCTTCAGTAATTATAAAACGTGCTAAAATAAACATAAGAATTATAACCAAGGAGCATTATGTCTACAAAACTAAAGTATATTGATAGTCACTGGGGTATTTTTGCCTTACAGGGGATTGTTGCCTTATTGTTTGGTTGGTTCGCCTTATTCACTAGTTCCAGCGATATTCAGACACTAGTAATCGTTGTCGGCAGTGTGCTCCTTTCGCTCGGAATTATCGAACTATTGAATCTCTTAGCACGTACACGTACAAAAAATACTTGGGGTGTCTCACTAGTGATGGCTATCCTAGAAATCTCTGCCGGCCTCGCTCTTCTCTTTACCTACGAGCAAAATGTTGCCTGGCATCTTGTTGTTATTGCCGCCTATACAATCTTACGTGGTATTTTTGAAATCATTCTCGGACTTAGAGCCATTGATGATCTTACGGACAAGTTCATTTGGATTCTTGCTGGCGTCTGCGCCTGTATTATGGGTGTCGTTATCCTAAATACCGGTCACCTCGGGACCACCCCCTTCATTAAATACTTTGGTTCTTATATGATGGTCTTTGGTGTAGTAAATCTCATCTATTCCGTACATAATAATGAACAGGGTAAAGATTATCGTAGTGAGAAGCTTGCAGCAAAAAAGAAGATATCAAAGACTCTGGAATTAAAAACCCCAGTTTCAAAAACCACAACAAAAACAGTTAAGAAAACCGCGAAAAAGACCACTAAGAAGGCTTGAATATAGATAAGCAGGCCTCATTCTTCTTCAAAAACTGGCATTATAAACGTAAATATGTTATAATTATGTCTCAAGGAGAAAATATGAACTATAAAATGCCAACCAAGGCTATCATCACTGATGCTGGTTTTGCTAGCCGTTTTTTACCGATCACTAAAACTATCCCAAAAGCTATGTTGCCGTTAGGAAATCGTCCAATCATGCAACTTGTTGTTGACGAATGTATAAAGGCCGGTATTACAGAGATTATTATCGTTGCCACACCCGAGGGAAAGCCTATCTACGAGGATTATTTCAACAATTCCGTAAATCACATCCGTAAGCAACTAAAAGCGCAGGGTAAACTAGATCGTTATGCTCCGATTCAAGAAATCCTTGATTATCCAAAAATTACTGTGATCGAACAGGACCAGTCTTATCCATACGGAAACGGCTCTCCAATTGCTTCAGCTCGTAAGTTTATTCGTGATGATGAGGCCTTCATTGTCGCTTACTCGGATGACGTAGTCTTTGGTACTTCCGATGTTAAAACCCTAATTGATTCCTACGCTAAGCATCAAGATGCACAGGCAATTATTATTGCTCAGGAAATGCCTAGGGAAGTACTGAATAAATATGGTATCATTCGTCTTCAAGATGAGTCTAAAATGACCCTACATGACATTGTCGAGAAGCCAAAAATTGAAGATGCTCCATCCAATCTTACTTCTTATGGTCGTTATCTCCTCACGCCGGATGTCTTCCAGTATCTTGATCCAAAAAATACCGGCCTAGACGGTGAATTATGGACTGTTGACGCTATTACGCGCATGGTCAAAGATGGCAATGTTTATGTTGAGAAGACAAGAGGTCACTGGATGACTACTGGTGATCCAAAAAACTACAACCTAGCTAGTCTTTATTATGCAACCGAATTTGAAGACTATGGTGAAGCACTTGTAGATTTTCTTCAAAAATAATTATAGTTGAGCTACTAAAAAACACCCCAAGCGGGTGTTTTTTAGTTGTATACATTTGCAAAATATAATACAATATAAGCGTAAAGGTTATCTAAAATGGAGTTACAAATGAATCTTGCCGAATGGATCCTAGTCATGTTCTTATCTATTACGCTGCTAATTTTTCTAATTGTCGGCATTATTTTTCTAGTTAAGTTCACTAGTCTGCTATCTGAAATTGAAATTATGGTTCAAACTGGTCAATCCATTTTTGATAAAGCTGACGATGTTGCCGATAATATTAAGGATCTCACGTCAGTTGGTCCACTCGCTAAAGGGTTCGTCACAGAATATATCGGTAGAAAGTTATTCAACCTCTTAAAAATTGATCATAGGCCTAAAAAATCCTATTTTGATGAGTTTGAAGAAGAAGATACAACTAGGCAATCAGCAAGACGCGCAGCAACTAAAGCCACGAAAACGCCGATTAAAAGCGTAAAACCAAAAGCTAGAAGCTAACCCTATAC
>CAUQIL010000058.1:0-4654 GCA_963518195.1 uncultured Candidatus Saccharibacteria bacterium
TCAAAAAGAAGGTTAAATCCGATATGGCAGTCGCTAAACTCGTGAATATTACAGAGACTCCAACTATTATTATTAATGGCGAGAAACGTCCGACTATCTCTGTTAATGAATCCACTTTCAAAAAGACTATTCATGAAATGATTGACGCCGCATTAAAGAAAGCGGAGTCTGGCTCTTCAAATAACACCAAATAGGGAGAATAAGATGTCTCAGCCAAAAATAGATTTCGTCATTACTTGGGTCGACGGCACTGATCCCAAATGGTTGGCTGAGAAAATAAGAACTCTTCAAGAGACAGATTCTTTTGAGGCTCAAAAAACCGACTCCTCCGATCTTCGCTTTCGCAATGATTTTGATTTTCTTCGGTTCTGGTTTCGTGGTGTCGAAAAATTCGCCCCATGGGTTAATCAAATCTTCTTTGTTACATATGGACACACGCCAAACTGGCTAAACTTAGCTCATCCCAAGCTTAAAATTATTCGCCATGAGGATTTTATTCCTCATGAATTTCTCCCTACTTTTAATTCTCATACCATTGAAAATCACCTCCACCTAATCCCCGGACTCTCGGAGTATTTCGTCTATTTTAATGATGATTTCTATCTGTTAAAGGCCACAAAGCCAACTGATTTCTTTGTAAAGGCTAGCTCTAAAAAACCAACTAAAAACCAAAACCACTCTAAAGCCTCAGCAGAAACCTATCTGCCACGCGCTTTCTTTGCTGAAAATATTCTAATAAATAATCCGTCACGCGATATATTTCCATATATCCAAATGAATAACATGGCTTTAATAAATCAAAAATATCGCAAATCTGATTTTTATCGCCAGCATTTTTCTAAAGCTTATCATCTCAAATATGGTATTTTTAATTTTCGAAACTTATTGCTTTCTCCCTGGAAAGAATTTTCCCTTATCTATGATCCTCATTGTGCTTCGTCTTATCGAAAGTCAACCTTTAAGGAAGTCTGGCGAGAACATAAAGAGCAACTTGAATTGACTTCAGCTCGTCCATTCCGCTCCAGTCAAGATATCTCACATTTGATATTTTTCTACACGCAGCTCCTGGAAGGAAACTTTATTCCCCGATCTCCGCGCTTTTCTCATCACACTATGCTAAGCAGCGACGAACGAAATAACCAAAAAATCGTGCAATATATTAAACAACAAAAGTATCACATTCTCTGCATTAATGATGGCGAAGTAAAGAATCCAGCCAAGACCAAAACTGCCCTTGAACAGGCCTTTGCGGAGATCCTCCCCGAAAAATCTCAATTTGAAAAATCATAAATCAATGTTATAATATGCTCGTTACCAGCCCGGTAAAGTAATTTAAAACCGTGCTAAATTTGAGATTATAATCTCGTCTTAATAAAAGGGGGAAAATATGTTAATTGAATACGATGACCATATTTTATCAAGCGAACTCACTGATGTTGTCGTTACGATCATTAATATCATCGACGCCAGTGTTACCGAAAGGGAAGTTACTATCAGTTGTATCTACAATCTGTTCGCAAACATCAAAAGTTTAATATCTTTTGATCAGGCGAATGATGATAAGCTGGAATACTGTACTCTCGAGTATCAATTCTTTGATCTCACCGAGGATTATGATGTTTTTAATATTTTCAACGAATCGTCGGCTATTGAGGAACTTCATGAAAAGGAGATTTCTCAGCTCACGTTAAATGATCTTGATAATGTCGCCGACTTCTTTGTTCAGTTATTGAAGGACGAGCGACTGGTCTATCAGGATTTTATGGCGCTTGCGGCTAGCAAGTTTGTGGATTTTTACATTAGTGTTAGGCCACATGTGTTTGAGCAATATCTGATGGCTATGAATAAGAGCAAGGATGAATTGGCAAAATATCGTGAGATTCTCGCTGGCTGTCAGCAATCACTCTATCTTATCAGAGGCAAGCATCCAGAGCTCTATAAGGATATTGACTCTCTAATTATCCAGATAAATTGGATTTTAAGGAATGAGGCTCTCACGCTTGAGCAATATTCCGTAGGTGCTCTCTATGATTTTCTCAAAAGTCTCTACGAACCAGAAGAGGTTCAAGGTCTCTAAAAACAGCACGATCATTTTCTTAAGGAGCCCCAGGGCTCCTTTTTAACTACAGTCTCTCACCCCTCATCCTCGGCTCCTCTTGCCAAAATAAAAAAACAGACTATAATACTCCTGTTGCATCCTAGGACAGCAACAAATGTACATTAAAAATCGTTAAGCAAAAAATCCTTTCAAGGAGGAAAAGATGATATTTGGTTTTTTTAAGACTGAGTCAGAAAAAGCGAAGCAGAATCCGTTCTGTAGACTCAGTCAGTTTAAGATTAATGGTACCAAGAAGAAGTTTTTTCGCTTTTTGAACTCTTTCAGGAGTACCGGCTTGATTTACTACGGCGACGAGGCAAGGGAGAACGAGTGGTTCTTTGATAAGATTACAGACGAATACCCAGACTTGATTCGAAGAATATCCCGCCTTAAACTGAAGCCGCATGATGATAAAAGTATTCCAATCTTGCTCGACATGTTTATGGGCGCCGAGGCTTATTATGGGTTCGATGAAACGGACCTTCCTCCTGTTCTGCTCTGTCATTGGATGGCCATGCAGAAAGATAATGATAAGCTTATTGTATAAAGAGCGAGATGGAGTTTATTATATATATCTTGACGAAACACCAGGGTATAGCTGAGTTGATCAGCAAAATACACCAAAAATACAATTGAATAAAGTAAGAATCATTACAAATACAAAACTACAAGTCTTAACGATTTTATGGGAGCCGCGGCTCCCTTTTTCATACCGTAAAATATTTACTTTAGCAAATAGATTAGTCAAATCCGCCATTGCAGCCCCAGTCCAAAACGTTTATTCTTGCACAATAAATTATTTATGGTTTAATAGAACATGTTACTCTAAAAAAGTAAAGTAGTTTTAAAAAGTATTAAAACTCGAATGTATCCCGCTCGAAAAGAGCATGTCGAGATGGAACTTCCATCTTAGTTTCCGTGTCAAAGACACAACAAAGGAGAAGAAAATGAAGAAAACAAACATTAATTCAAAAAAGAATGCAGTCATCGAGTCAGCAAACTCTAACCACATTAGTATGAGTGAAAAACTATTTTTTACTTATGCAGATGAGCTGGTGAAAGCCAAGTTGGATCTGGTGGGGAAGACTGGTCAGATGCTTGCCGCAATTAAGGGCTATATTCCTCTGAATATCATTGATGTTCAAAGGGTCGAGTATATGGCTTTTGAGCAGATTTTAATGCAGGCAACTGAGTATTATGAGAAGATCTTGCACGCGGAGGTTCTAAAAGTCTTGGAGTATTACCATAATCATCCGGACTATGCGGCGGCTACCATCGTCTCTTCGATCTGTGTTTACATTTTCGATGAGGAGAAGTGGATCATAAAGCTCTTTCAGGAGTTGATCGACGATCCATTTGCAAAGCTGTTTTTTAAGAAGCATACTGAGCTAGGTCGTCAGTTCTATCAGGATATAGAGTGTACTAGCGATTGTGTTGCTTCGCTAAAGGGTAAGCTAATTGCTCTCGAGACTCAGATTAAAGAGGAGTTTGAGAATAAGTCGCTATGCGTGAAGGTGGCGAGTGAGCTGAGCCATAATTTACAATTGATTATTAAGGCTTTAGATAATAAGGAATCGTCAGAATTGTGGCGCGGTGCGAAAAGCAATCTACAAATCTTTGAGATGTTGAAAGAGGGGGTGAATCCTCTTCCGACAAATTTTAAGACTGAGCCAACTTCTTCTAAAGGAGACCAGGATGTCGATCTGCATAATGTAAAGGAATTTATAGAGAATTCGCAACTTCAGATAACTCCTGAAGCTAAAAAGGAGTCAATCTATCCTGAGTTTAGGGACCAGGGCGAGCTCGATGATTCACTAGAAGAGGTATTAAGACGTAGCGATCCGAGCTGCAAGATTCGTATTGTCGGCCCTCACGGCGAGAAGCTTGTTAAATGACGGTATGAGAAGAAAAAGCAAATAAGAGTTTTAGTATGTTTTGGGAGGCAGAGGCCTCCCTTTTTTATGATTAAATCGATTGATAATCTAAGTAATCATCTAGCTCACCACGTTTTTTATCCCGCTCAGCTTGATATGCATGACTCCTAGATATTGAATTAAGTGTTTCAGCAAAATATCTTAAGCCTAGCGCTTCCATATCTTTTGCTCTTTGTCTCCATAGAATACTTTTCTCTAGTTCAGATTTTCCGGTTGGATCAACGGTTCTAATTCCCTCAGAATTTACAATTCCAATATAATAACCGTCTCTCATACGTTTATTTTTTTCTTCATTTAATAGTTCAGCGATTCGTTCATCGATATATAATCCCTCTTCTAATGGTGGTCTTTTTGATAGAATTTCTCCGATTACATATAATGCATTTTGTAGATGTCCGCTTCTTTTAGCTTCTGATAATACCTTATTTATCCAATTCTCGAATAGTTTTTCGTCTAGTCCTTTTTTAGACAACCCTGGAATTATTTCATACTCATGGAGTAATGAATATAAAATCATGGGGTCTACATCAGTTAGTTTTGTTTTTTTATAATTTTTATTTGTAGATTTATATATAGCGCGAATAATATAAATAAATAATATGGGGTCAGATTTTATGTAATT
>CAUQIL010000059.1:0-4630 GCA_963518195.1 uncultured Candidatus Saccharibacteria bacterium
TCTCGACCTCTTCCTTGGCAAGGAAGCGCTCTAAACAACTGAGCTAAGCTCGCATCTGTTTAGATTATAGATGAATTTTATTTTAAATTCAAGGGTTTTTTGAATTTTTTATAGCCTAAACAGTTCTGAACAATTATTTCTGAGTAAAGTAGCCGGGGTTACCTGGAGCGTCAATATGAGCATAATCACTGTTATAGTTTGGCCAGACGTAACTAGTGCCATTTCCACCGACGATGTTGCTTGTATGCTCAAACATTTTCTGGGGAGCAGAACTTAGCCCTGCAACTGTAAAGCTCGGTGAAACTAGAATTGTCTTAACCCCCGAGCCGCTAAACATGGCCTCAGCTTCAGTTAGACTGCGAGTATCAAAACTTGAAATATCTAGAATGCCATTACCTGGGTTTTTCATAGTAGAGAGGAACATATCTTTCATATTAGTGACCTTTCTTGTATCAAAGGAGGAGATATTTAAATTATTTAGATTAGCTTGACCTTGGAACATAGCCTCCATAGTTACGACATTGCTTGTATTAAAATTCGAGAGATCAAGATTTTGAAGAACCGGCACTGCAGACCAATTAGAGAACATAAATGACATATCAACAACATTATGAGTACGAAAGCTAGAGACATCAAGACTAGATAAGGCAGTCATCTCCTCAAACATGTATTTCATATGGGTAGCATTTGAAGTGTCAAATTCACGGAGATCAAGATTTGCCAAGGCGTGACAATGCGAGAACATGAACTCCATAATACGCACATTCTTTGTAGTAAAACCTGTATGCTGAAAATTCCTTAGATTAGTAAGACGACCAAACATTGCTGCCATGTCAGTGGCGGAATCATTCTGCCAACCAGAAACATTGAGGTCAGTAATTTCCTCACTGTATACAAAAGTACTGTTCATATTAGTAACATTGCGAGTATTCCACCCAGAAAGATCCAAGGAGGTAACATTTTTCAGTCTGGCAAAAGTAAAGGATAGGTTAGTGACACGGCCGACATCAAAATGGCGAACATCAATATTAGGAAGATGTGAGCCTTGGAACATTCCCTCCATGTCTCTGACATTACTAGTATCAAAATGTGAAAGATCGATTGGTGATGGACTAACTGTACCAGTATTCGAATCATCACTACCAAACATATATCTCATATTTTCAACCTGAGAGGTATTGAGATTTCCTATGATTAGATCTTTAACTAATTTCTCTCCACTATGGAACATGAATCTCATATCTTTAGTCTTGCTAGTGTCAATTCCGGTTGTATCGATAACAGACACATCATTAGCTCCGCCGTTAAGGTCATGAAACATGAAACCAGCATTAATGTTTGCGTATGAGACATCTGCGTCACTCCACCAGAGTAGGGTTTTATTTATAGTATCGTACCAGAGATATATTGGCCGATCCGAATCAGGAGTAGAGACGATTCTTGCTAGGGTTGGGTTAGCAGGAGCAACTGATGAGTGCTTAAACACATTAATATCCTTGGTTGGTGTAATATCTCGGACTATATCATTAAAATCAGGCCCCTCAATAAAAGTGGCAGTGGTTGGGACATAGTTAGAAATCACGGTAAAAACAATTTGTTTTGAATATGTACCAGCAGGGAGATCCGGCCCAGATTTGACCCCAATATCAAGGAAGTGCTTAAGATTAAAATCAGAATTTCTAGTAAACAGAGTATCTGGAGCACTAGCCTTTGGGATCGGAAGATAGTTCCCGGTCGTCATAAAACGAGAGGCACGATAACCCCAATTCTTAGAACTAAAGGAGGTATCAGCCAGCGAAGTAGTTATTGAAGTTATCTTTTGAGTAACAGACGGATCGGAATGACTAAGACTAGTATCTTCATCAATACTGGAAATATAACCAGTAGCACCGGTAGAATTATTGGTATAGACGTCAATAATAAAAGATTTATGTTTGAAGGTGGACGAGGCAAGCTCAGCCTGTGTAAAACTAAAATCAATGGAAGCTGGATTTGAGATGGTAATAATTGGAGAGGTGGTTGGCGCCCCTGGAGCAGCAAAAGTATTATATTGAGAAGTGATCACTAAGGAAGAACCTAGCAGGGTCGTGAATAATGAGAAGATTAAAAATGGAATATAATGAGCACGACAAGTGAGAATAGACTTTAATGACATGGATTTTTTATTCTGATATAAAGTAGCACCCCCCCCGATACTATTTTTTGTTTTTTTGATATGAACATACTAGATCAATTTTAGCATAATCAAAATAAAAAGATAATAGAATCTGTGAGGGAGGGGAGATCAAAAAAGTACGTAAATAAAAAATCGCTCAAGGAGCGAAGTTTTAAAAGGCTGGTGCCCGAAATGGGACTTGAACCCATATGGATTTCTCCATTCGATTTTAAGTCGAACGCGTATACCAATTCCGCCATTCGGGCTTAGAGATATTATACTACCAAAGCAGTGGCTTTTTCTAAAAAATTACCGCATCTACTTCGATAAATTGGAGGCACCGACCGGAATTGAACCGGTGTACACGGTTTTGCAGACCGCTGCGTAACCACTCCGCCACAGTGCCATGGTTTTATTTTAGCATAGTTATAAAAAGAAAAATACACCTAAGCGGTGTATTTTTGATTACCTCGTAATTTTGGGTAGAATTTATTCTTTTCTGGAATGCCTGCAAGATACAAGCAATCTAGCCAAATTACTTCACACTCCACCCTTTGAACTTCGGCGTCTCTCAACTTCGCCCAAGTTCTATATATAGTTTAGCATGAGTGGATTATTCGTCAACCTTGTTTTTTACGAATTTTATATTGTAATAGTTGTTTATTTCCAGTTGCTTATTTCTATTTTTATGTCTTTATAATCTCGTTATGGTCGTTCGGGTTTCGGTTTTAATGTTCGGTTTTGTGTTTTTGTTCGGTTTTACAGGGATGGATAGTTTTTTTGTGATAAAAAATAAACGACAAGTGCCGTTTATTTTTAGTTAGTAAATCTTTTATGTTAATTATTCTGGTGTTTTTCTTGATTATTTTGCTCGCAAAATTCCTTATCACCTTCTAAGCATTTGATCCTGTACAGAAGCATTGTATCGTGGCTACTTGAACTTACCGTAGTCTTTTGATGTAAATCTTGTAAATAAATAAAACTTGCTAGACTAAGAACAGATAAGAGAAGACTAATTAACGAGACTATAAGAGCGATAAATTGAATATAGTTTTTTTGTTTTTTCATTTTTTGACTTTCTTTAATGAAAATTAATGTTTTCTTTTTGGCCATTTATGAGATTTTTAAATTCAATTTTGCGGTCTTCTACCTCCTTTTCGCCAATTACGCCCACATATTTAGCAATTTTGCCGGCGTATTTCATTTTATCGCCAAGTTTTTTATCAGAATATATAATATCTACACTGTGGTTTTTGCTCCGTAAATCCTCTGCGACCTGTCCTGCAAAAGCATATTCTGCTTCAGATAGTGGAATAAGCACATAATCAATAGGTGCAGATTGAAAATTATCTAACAAATTATTACTCTGTAAGACATAAAAGAGACGAGATAGACCAATTGAAATGCCGACACCTGGGAATGACTGGTCGGTGTAGTTGCTGGCAAGATTTTCATAGCGACCACCAGAACAGATCGAGCCGATTTGCTTATAATCAGGGAGAATAGTTTCGAAGACCGTACCAGTATAGTAATCGAGGCCACGGATAATCAACATATCAGCAATCACTGATTCGCCAAGTCCGCGATGCTCAAGTAGCTTCAAAACAAGATCCAACTCTTTAATCCCATGTTCAAACTGAGGATTCTCTAGATTAAGTGCCTTTAGTGCTAGAACGGAATCATTTCGAGGACCATTGATTTGGACAAACTGAAGAATCTTCTCAATCTTGTCTTCAGAAATATCAAGATCCTCGAGGGCGCCTTTCGTTTTTTCAAGAGGAACCTTCTCGGCGTGGTCGATGATATCGAAGACATCCTTAGCTTGATCGGATAATGCAAGCGCTTCAAGAAAACCGGAAAGAATCTTACGATTACTAACTCGGATAACCATTTTTGGCTTAATAAAAGTCTTGAGCGCCGCATAGGCAGTTTCAACCACGTCAGCATCATAGGCGATAGATAAAGTATTACGACCAATCACATCAACATCAAGCTGATAAAACTCACGAAAACGCCCTTTTTGAGAACGCTCACCGCGAAAATTACGGCCAATCTGAGTAACCTTAAAAGGAAAAGTGAGTTCACTCTCGTGTTCCACAACGTAACGAGCGAGTGGCACGGTGTGATCAAAGCGAAGTGCCTGATCAGCGTCATCGGCGGTCTCTGCGGTCTTTACAACCTTATAAATCTGTTTTTCGGTATCACCGCCAGCTTTCGCCAGTAGAATCTCGGTGCGATCAATAATTGGAGTTTCGATGTATTGATAACCATGAAGGTGATACATCTTGGCAATTTGGTTTTTGATAGTGTTAAAAACGATCTGGGCGTCGGGCAAAAGTTCCTGCATCCCAGAAATTGCAGATGTATTGATTCTTTTCATAATGTCTTGATTATAGCACACTATATGATATACTAAATTAAAGTGGTTCTGTAGCTCAGTTGGTAGAGCAGAGGCCTGAAGAGCCTTGTGTCACT
>CAUQIL010000060.1:0-4611 GCA_963518195.1 uncultured Candidatus Saccharibacteria bacterium
TTATTAGTATGAAGAGCCTCCATACGGTCAAAGGCATCAACTAAAAGATCCTCAAGGGCGGCATATTCGGTTTTTGTTGTTTGATCAGAAACAGCAAAAAGCTCTTTTTCGGCAGCGCCAAGCATAGCAGAGACATCAGTAGCGCTGTCATAGGCTTGATTGGTAATCTCGGTGCCAGCACGAATTAGGCGACGACGAATAGAAGCCTGTTCTACTAGCTTGGCATAGGATAAGACATTGGATGCTGTGGGAACAACATTGGTCAGCTCGGTGAGATAGGGGGCGCCACCAACTTCTTTAATTAGTTTTTGGTTATTTAATTCAGACCGCAAAGTCAATAAGTCGATGGGTTGGCTATGCTCATAGAGCGACATCATGGCGCGATAAATTGTGCCATGTTTTTTCTCATAGAAGTCAATTGGTTTGATTTTTTCGAGAACTTCCGGAAAGGCGGAGTCGTTGAGTAGAATCGCACCTAATAGCGAACGTTCGGCGTCGATATCTTGTGGTGGAATGCGACCACCAAAAAGTTCTGGATCATTCTGAGAGATGGTCTTCTTTTTGGGTTTCTTTTCCGTAGTATCTTTTGATTCTGCCATAACTAATCTCACCTATTTTCTAAAATGGGTTATCGGTGACCTCCTGTATATCACCCATTATAGCAGAAAGTGAGCTTAAGTTTGGTGAGGATGTGTCTGGCTTGGCGGTCTGCCCAGCTGCAGCCTGGTCAAAGGAAACGGCAGTTTTTGGAATAACATCGGTGTCAGGATTTTTTACAGTGAGATTAATTGAGTTGATGGCGCCGCGAAGAATGTCGAGGTTATTTTTTTGGCTTAAAATGCGCCAATAGACTGGCCTTTCAGGGTAAATATCGAAATCCTTACCATTAATCAGGAAGAAGGATTTTTTAAGGGCAGTAAGAAGAGTGGGGTTGACATTGGTAACGTTAGCAACAAAACCATTAAAGTTAAAGCTGCCGGCGGAGTCAACAACGGCTTCAGGTAGGGTTGGTGGAGCTACCGGCGTTAGGTCTTCTGGCTCGACCGGAGGAAGTGCGTGTTCAGCCTTGTGGTTTTTAGCGTTCTTAACAAGTTGATTACGGATATTAGCAAAGGCGCTGGAGCCTTCGGATTTTTTCTGAGCTGTTGAGGGTGAGGGGGGCGAAGGTTCAACTGCGGGGGCGGAGTTTATGCCCTTATTGGAGGCCATGGCTGAATTCAAGGTTTGAGATGTAGTTATGGGGTTGGCTGTTTTTATAGTGAGACTAGTGGCGGTAGAAATAAGGGCTACGGTTAGTTTTGCTTCTAGAAAATTACCGGTAACGGAAAAAAGCCGCTCAATTAGAGGCAGAGTTTTTGGGGAAGGGGTTTTAATAATTTGTTGGATTAATTCAGTGGTGATAGAGTCGGCAGTAAAGCCAGCATTAAGTAATACTGAAAGGGTCTCTGTGATCTTGGCTGTATCGGATTCTTGGTAGGCTTGGAGTAAATCGGAGATCCCCTGCTGACTTGGAATACCTAGAGCTTCAGAGGCGGTAGTTTCGTCAATCTGTTGTTCTTTGTCGCTAATTGTGCTGAGTTGATCGAGAATGGATAGGGAGTCTCTGAATGAACCGCCGCCCCTTTCGGAGATAATTCGAAGTGCAGCATCGGAAATATTAATTCCCTCTTGATCTGAAATTTTCCTGAGGAAGCTTTGCATTACTTCTGGTTCGGCTAGACTAAAACGGTAGATTTGAGTACGCGAAGCAATGGTAGCGGGAATTTTTTCGGGGTTAGTGGTGGCCATAATAAAGACAACGTGAGCAGGTGGCTCTTCAAGAATTTTAAGTAAGGCGTTAAAAGCGCTGGTTGATAGCATATGTACTTCGTCGATAATATAGACTTTGTATTTACCAGTAGTGGGGATGATCATGGCTTTTTCGCGTAATTCACGAATATTATCAACACCAGTAAAAGTGGCAGCATCGATTTCGATAATATCGACATAGGAATCTTCTAGTTGGTAATCGAATTGATTGATTTCGTGTGCAAAGATGCGAGCGACGGAGGTTTTTCCGCAACCTCTTGGACCAATGAAAAGATAGGCGTGGGATATCTTGTTTTGCGCAATGGCTCCCTGTAATTGATGAATAGTTTTATCTTGTCCAACAACATCAGAGAGTTTAAGGGGACGGTATTTACGATATAAGGCCTTCATTAGAAATATTCTAGCATATGTCGGTACGGAGGGAGAATATTGATTGGTGAGGTTTTAAAAAAACACCCTGGCCAGGGTGTTTTTTAATAAGACTAAAAGACTCACTACTAGAGAGAGGCTTCCACTGCAGCCCAGTTGGCCTGGTCATTATTGGCTGGGATAACCACAGAGACTTGTGCTCCTTCGCGAAGACGGAAGTAAGTTACGGAAGCATAGAGAATTTCGTACTCACGGCCGTTTACTTCAACAAAATATTTATCGTCATGATGAGTTAAAGTTCCAATGACGGTTTTGCGTTCAACTGGTCCGATCTGCTTGTAGAGGAATTTACCTTCAGGGGTAATAGTGAGCTTCATAATGTCACCCTCAACGAGCTTGGACTTACTGGCGTAGTTTGCTGGAACTGGATAGTTTTTGCCGTCCTGGTCAATCATGATTTGGCCATCAAAAACACCCTCAATAATTTTACCTTCGGGTCCGGAAACTACAACTTCTCGTGGGGCGGTGATTACATCACCATCACCAACCACAGAAATAAGTAGTTCTTTGGCTGCGGCTAAATTGGTTTCCGCTTCTTGAATAAGCGAGCGGAGTCGTTTTATTTGTTTTTCTGGTAATTCAGACATCACCTCGCATCCTGTCTGTTTAATATAATATTAGTATTATATTATGTCAGTCCTGTAAAAAAGTCAACAAATAATTAAATAAAATAATTATGGAGAGATTTCCACAGAATTAACAGAGATTACTTGACATATGTTGTAATAAATACAGAAGTATTGCACAGATAGTGTTGTGAATATGACTATGAAGAGGGGCAGTTCTGTTATAATTAAGCAAATAAGACAGGAAGGGTGAGATATATGATTCGTGTAATTGCTGGAGGAAAAAAGCACCAAGATTGGGTGAATATGGCGATTTCTGAGTATGAAAAAAGACTAAAAAAGCCGTTTAATGTTGAGTGGCAGTTTTTTGATGAAGATAAGTTATTAAAATATTTAGAGGGGTGGCCATTTTCGGGGCATGAGTTTGTGATGGTTTTGGATGAGCGTGGGACAAATATTTCTTCCGTGGAGTTAGCTAATAAACTTAACCAGCAATTCGTTGATGCTAAAGAGGTGGTAATTCTGATTGGGGGCGCCTTTGGTTTTACAGATGAAATTCGGGCTCGGGCTAATTTTGTGTGGAGCTTTTCGAAATTGGTTTTTCCCCACCAATTGGTACGTGTAATGCTCAGTGAGCAGATATATCGTGCGCAGGAAATTAATCTTGGTGGAAAATACCATCACGAGTAATAATATTAACTAGTAATTAATCTATATTAATAATCAAAATCAATTTTTTGTTTAGCTATATTGTAATATTCTTATGGTATAATTTTAGTATCAATGATTGGTTCTGAGGTTAAAACTAATTTTAGTCTATTTGAAACAAGAATATATTTAGTCTTTTGTTTCGTTATTTTTGCTTTGGGTTTTATATATCTATCCTTCAATCTTCTCGCGGGGGGGGGTGCTTTAGCCGCCTCAATGCCGAGTAGGTCAGAAATTTACATTCAGGCGTCTTTTTCAAATAGTTCAGTTGATCTTCATTTTACGCCAACAGAGGCTAATTCGTCTGCGAAGAAAATTAGCTCAACACGATATACGGTGAAGACAAATAACCCAACAGGTTATTTGAACTATATTTCTAGTATTGACGAAGATACAGCACTAAACCATCATGACCCGACAGTATCTTCAAAAATTATGCCAACCAATTCAAATACTCTATTTAATACACTTACTGAAAATACTTGGGGGTATTGTAAGAATGTTAGTGGTAATAGTTTTTGTTATCCCGTATCTCCTTTGAGTCATCCGACTATATATGACGGGGCCACATTGAGTCACTCAAGTACTGGCTTTAATGTGACTGATGTTTATGAAATTAACTTTGGAGCGCGGGTTTCGTCTAGTTTATTGCCTGGCACATATTCGAAAACTATCTTGATGACAACGGTCGCAAAAGAGTTTACTCTTGAATCCGAGTTTTTGCCTGGAACTGAATTTAATAATATAGTAACAAATCTTGATCCTACTCACAACGTAAGTACTTTTAAGCATTCAGTTACGCCGCCGCAAGATTTAAGTAGAGCCAAGATTGTTTCAACTTCGGGGTCTGATCGTCCAATTTATGCGTGGTTCGATTCTTCGGATCGTACGGTGTATTGGTGGTCTGATGCTGACGTTGCATACGTAAACGGATATGCTGCTGGAATGTTTGCAGATTTTAATCATAGTGTTTCAGATATGGACTTAATAGATATTCGTGGTATGAATACGAGTCGAGTAGTTTATATGAATCGTTTTTTCTATGACGGCTTTACGAGTGTTAAAAATTATAATATCGATGATATTGATACTAGTAAGG
>CAUQIL010000061.1:0-4600 GCA_963518195.1 uncultured Candidatus Saccharibacteria bacterium
CGCTACCAACCATCCTCAATCCACCTCCAACCAACCTCAACCTATCGCTGATCAAAGAATGGTTCAAAAAGCTACAGATAGCAATTCTGTTAATATTACATTCAAGCACAAAATTGCTAAAGAAGCTCCAGTTAAAAAGCCTGTCTCAATCTCCGTTTCTCAACCATCAATGCCTCGCTCTATTGATGCTCCACAACCAAAGAAAATTATGGTTCTCGACAATGCTCCTATGGTAGAGAAAAATACCCGACAAATCAAACTGGAAGAAAAAGATTCCACCCCTATTTTTGATCATCAGGCCAGGATGGACCGCGCTTTTTCTCTCGTATCTGAACAAGAACAATCTATTCTCAATCAAACTATTCAACCAACACCAATTTTCACTGATTCTTTCAAGAGACGCCAACTTCTTAATGCACGCGCCAAGGTGCTCGCTAAACACGAAAAGACTGCTATAAAATCGACTAAAAAGGCCAGCTTCTCTTCTCGCCCTGCCGTCGCCCCAATTAGTATTCCTGCCACCAATATGACCGCCACCTCAGTAGAATCCGCCTTCAGCCGCATGCAAAGATTAGATCACCTAGAAAAACAAACTGCAAAAACAGCACACGCCGCCGTCAAGCCAGTCGCTTCTATTAAGACAAAAACTGCTTCTTCCTCTAAAACCTTAGCTAAGCACAATAAGGGCGCTCGCGTATTTTTCGCCTTCCTTTGTTCCTCAGCCGTCGTTGCCGCACTCTTCTTTGTTGTACAGTCTAATATGCCAGATATTTCAATCAAAGTTGCCGCCATGCAAACTGGTATCCAAGCTACCTATCCTAGCTATGTCCCTCGCGACTACCGCCTCTCCGGTGTCTACACTGCGCAAGACAATAGCGTCGCTATGGATTTTCTAGGCCCTAACCAAGCCAAATTCACTCTTACTGAAGAAAAACTTCCTTGGGATAGCACCGCTCTATTAAACCGTTTTGTTAAGCCAAAATGGGGTGAAGACTTTACCACTATCAAGGAGCAGGGAATCACAATCTATATCAGTGGTTCCAATGCTGCCTGGGTCAACGCTGGCATCGTTTACAAAATCACCAATTTCAATGGTGAACTTACTAAAAAACAGATCAAAAACATCGTTACCTCTCTTTAGTAACTTCTCTCTAGTAGCTAAAAGTGCTATACTAGAATTATTATGAAAAAAATTCGCACCCGTTTTGCTCCGAGCCCTACTGGCTACATCCATATCGGCAATATTAGGAGCGCCATTTACCCATTTTTAATCGCCAAACAAGCTGGTGGACAGTTTATTCTTCGTATTGAAGACACTGATCAGGCTCGTTTCGTCGAGGGTGCCACTGAATTAATTCTTGATACATTGCGTTGGCTCCACCTAGAATGGGATGAAGGACCCATCAAAAATGGCCCCTTTGCCCCCTATACACAGTCTGCTAGAAAGGATATTTATCTTAAATGGGCCAAACAACTCATTTCTGATGGTCGAGCCTATGCCGATGACACCACAAGCGAGCAGATCGATATCTATCGTAAGGAAGACGAGGCAAAAAAGGTCCCTTACCTCTATCGTAACCATCGCCCAGAAAATCCCCCAGAATGGAAGGAAGGTCTGCCTATTCGTTTTAAAACTATCCCTAAAGAATACAGTTGGCACGACGAGGTTATGGGTGATATTCATACTGGGCCAGAAGTCTGCGACGACATCATTTTAATTAAAAAAGATGGACTGCCAACCTACAACTTTGCTCATATCATCGATGATACCTTAATGGAGTGCAGTCATATTACTCGTGGCGTTGAATACCTATCCAGCACCCCAAATTATCTCGCACTCTATGATGCGCTTGATTTTCCAAGACACCTCTTCGTCTCTCTGCCGCATATTCTTGCCCCAACTGGCAACAAAAAGCTTGGTAAACGCGATGGCGCTAAGTCCGTTACCGAATATCGCGACGACGGTATTTTACCAGAAGCTATGCTAAATTACCTTGCTTGCCTCGGTTGGAATGATGGCACTGAACAAGAAATTTACTCACTAGAAGAGCTTATTGAAAAATTCTCAGTCGACCGCATTCAGAACTCGGGTGCCCGTTTTGATGAAGTAAAGATTCTCTGGATGAACGGTCAGTGGATTCGTAAAATTGCCACCGAACAGGGAATCGATGCGCTCTTTGCCCGCACTTGTGAAACCACAGGCTCAGAAGATTTCTCCCGTTATGATCTATTCCAGCCAATTGACTTCTGGCCAGCCTCCGCCAAACAAGAAACTATTGAATATAAGAAGTCGGTTCTTGCTATTATCTATGACCGCCTAAAAACCCTTTCTGATCTTCGCACGATGACAACTTATTTCTTTGAAGATCCAGCCATTGACCTCTCTATGATCACTAGCAGCAAATTCCTCAAAAAATACTCTGAGCAAGAGTTAGTTAACTTATTAACCGAAACTATCGAAGCCCTGAACGACGTCGATGAGGCCGACTGGACAGAGGATAATCTTCAAAACCTCCTCAATAGCCTACTTGTAAAAACTGAGAAAAAACCCGCTGAATTCTTCAGTCTTATCCGTATTGCAGTTAGTTTTGCAGCCTTTAGCCCTGCCCTTCACCTCACCCTTCATGTCTTAGGCAAAAACCGCACGCTCGCAAGGCTAAATAAAGTCCGCACCGCTCTTTCAAATAACTAAAGGAGCCCTAAGTGGGAACATTACACCATTCTCCCCAACAAAATAATTCAAAAAAACATCAATCCTCAAACCATGAATTTGAGAAAATTGAAGAGCTAGAGGTTGGCAGTGTAACTAAAAAGCCTCTGCCATTAAAGTTTATTCTCGGACTCATTACTATCTTTATTCTAAGTTCGATTATTATCGGCACCATCTTTCTTCTTTCTAAAAAATCAACCGTCCCCATTAATTCCGTAGAACATCAGCTAACCGAAGTCGAAGGCACACCTACCTGGTTTTATGACAATCTCACTGGACAACCCATTTCTCATTCAGGTATTCAGTATGATACTGCCGGTAATCCAATTTTAGGTCATGACGGTCAGCCTCAGAAATTCAGCATCAAACAGGCTGAACAGGCGGCAAACGAAATTAACTCTCAGCCCACTTTCTGTATTCAGATCCCTAATGGAGTAGACGGGGCCAGGCCGCAAACGGGCTTAAATCAGGCTAGTATCGTTTTTGAAGCTATTGCCGAAGCTGGCATCACTCGTTTTGCAGCCATTTTTAAAAATCCAATTAATCAGACCGCCATCGGCCCCATTCGTTCGCTTCGGGTTTATCATCTTGATTGGGATTCGCCCTTCGACTGTACTATTATTCATGCCGGTGGCGCTGACGACGCATTATCGGCCGTTAGTACCGGCTATAAACACCTCAGCGAATCATACGTCTATATGTGGCGCAGCACTGGCATTTGGACAAGGTCAGGTTTTACCGGCTACTATGCCCCCAATAATCTCTTGACTTCCGGCCCCTTACTCGCCGATTTTCATCGCCAAAAAGAAAATGACCAACGTTCTTACCCTAAGTCCTTTTTAAGACTCACCCCTGAAGAATCTCTTACCCAAAAACAACTTGTAGAAAAGTCAACCGAACAAACCGAACAAGATCAGTCGACTAATCCTACTTACAAAAAAGTCTCCGACATCCATATTCGTTTTAATTGGCAAACTAGTTTTAATGTTGACTATCTTTACAACTCTAATACCAATACCTATGCACGTAGCTTCCAAAATGGTGAAAAACACCTTTCCTATACCTGCGAAAATACTAAAAACAAACCAGCTCCCGCTCTTGATTGTGGAACACCCACTCAAGTAAACCCTGACGTTGTAATTGTTATGCGGGTTAAACAGCACACCAGTCCTCTCGACCACTACCATGAAGACATTACCACTATTGGCTCTGGGCCAGTCTATATCTTTCAAAATGGCACCGCTCTTGAAGGCACTTGGCATAAATTAAATCGAGAATCCCAGATTGTCTTCAAAAACCAACAGGGTGAAGAAATTAAACTTAAACCTGGTCGCATTTGGCTTTCTGCTATCCCTGAAAGCTATGGCAAGATTACTTACGATTAAATTCTAAATTTGTTATAATTAGGTCAACTTAAGCAGGAGTTTTGCATGACTGGTCAATATCATACTAATATTGGCGAACCAAATAGTAAAATGTCTGAGGTCCTTGAAGAGGCCGTCGATACCGATGCAGATTCCTGGGACTCTGGCGCCAATCAACCTGACTATTTTGATCACGCCGCCTATGATATTAATGATCCTACCGATGACGATAATCTCGAAGACGAAGGCGACGAAGATAATCTCGGTAACATGTCTGACGAAGATTTCCGTCGCCAGAATGATGGACTTGATCTTGGCATGAGCGGCAAACCACGCGCCTTCATTGAACTTGATGATCTAGACTATAAAGACCGCACCTTCGACTGCGACTAGCCCGTAAAACCTCAATCTTGCAGACTCTGGCCTTTTTCTCTTGCCTTTTTACTCATAAAATGTTAATTTTAATGTACTGGTTCCGTCGTCTAGTGGTCCAGGACGTCTGGTTCTCATCCAGAAAATCGCGGGT
>CAUQIL010000062.1:0-4068 GCA_963518195.1 uncultured Candidatus Saccharibacteria bacterium
CCTTAGTGATGCCTTTTGGAATAAGTAGATTAGCAATGATAGGTAGAGGAGTGAGATAGTATTGACTGAGCCAAGTTGCTGCTTGAAGGAGGTGATCTGGGAGAGGGGGGAGGGGAAGAACTGAGCTAATTGGCTTGATTTGGAAGGATGGATCCTTAGGAGGATTAATAGAATGATGAATAATGCCGGGAATAATTGACTTTCCTAAGGGGATAAGAACGATTTGACCAGATCTAAGTTCTTCGGGAAAAGAATATGTCAATAAACTCTCAAGAGCATTAAGATCCTGACGAAAGATTTTGGTAGGAATAACCTGGTAATACATTGATGTTATTTTAGCATAGTGGAGTGTATGCGGGGCGGGGAGATAGGGGAGAATATAAAAAATTCAGCCGTTGTGAGAAATACTGTTGTTTGGTATACTAAAGAGAAGAAGCAAAAGTGAGGTAAAAATGTTGGATATATTCATTACATCTCGGGTCCGACGAAAGATATTGGTGGTTTTTGCGAAGTATCCAGACTTTAAGACGCATGTGCGCGCGTTGTCGAAGTTAATACATGAAGATCCGGGAAATATTCAGAGAGAGCTGAAAAGACTTGAAAAAGGGAATTTCTTGATTGTGACAAAAAAGGGGAATACAACAATTTACCAAACAAATAAACAGTTTCCAATTTTAAAAGAATTGCAAGGAATCGTGATAAAAAGTAAACAAATGGCTCCTAGCTCAAAGCAGAGTAAAACTATTCAGTAGAATAATTTTAATAAAGATTTAATTTTGGGTGTAAAAAAGAATAGGGAAGATATATCATGGATGATATTTTTGATCAGCTAATAAAAAAGCGGGGTATTACAGAAGACTTTTTGCATCCAAAATATTTACTGGGACTTGCGGATGAGTTGCCAGATATTAAAAAGGCGAGTGAGCGAATTATTCAAGCAGTGAATAATAAGGAGACGGTGCTAATCTACGGTGACTACGACGTGGATGGAGTGACGGCAAGTGCTTTAATGTTTGACTGTCTTAAAATGAGTGGTGTCGAGAGGGTGGAGGTAATGCTACCGGATCGTTTTATTGATGGTTATGGTATGGGTGGAAGAGTGAAGGAAAAAGCTAAAGAACTTGGGGCGAGTCTTATCGTGACGGTGGATTGTGGAAGTAATAATTCGGAAGTAATAGATGAACTGTCTGCGATGGGGGTGGACGTGATTGTGACGGATCATCATGAAATTATGAAAGAGGTACCCAAGTCGGCAGTGGCGGTGGTTAATCCTAAGAGGGATGAGAAATCGGAATTAAGAGAGCTCTGTGGTTGCGGGGTGGCTTTTTTAGTGATGAAGAAAATGGTTTCTCTTGGATATATTGAGGCAGGAAGAGAGAAATGGTTTTTGGATTTAGTGTTAGTAGGAACACTTTGTGATTCAATGACAATTAACTCGATAAACCGGATGTTAAGTTATTTTGGCATGAAAATGTTGAAAAAGACGAAACGACCAGGATTAATCGAGCTTTTAAAGGTGGCGAGAGCGGAGAGAATTAGCTCTGAAACGATAGGGTTTCAGATTGGCCCAAGGTTAAATGCGGGAGGTCGAATGGAATCGGCAGAGATTTCGTTGAGACTTTTAATGTCTAAAAACCACCGAGAAGCCTTTGAATTAGCTATGAAGCTAAATCAACTAAATCAGGATCGTAGGAACAGTCAAAGACAGGCAATGGAGGAGATTCCAGAGGTGAAGGATCCGGTGATTGTAGTAACTGGCAAATGGCATGAGGGAGTGCTAGGGATTATTGCAGGTAGATTGGTGGAAAAATATCATAAACCGGCGTTCGTATTAGCGGAAACGGAAGAAGGGGTGTTGAAGGGTTCAGGACGTTCGTTTGGTGATTTTAATCTGGCAGAGGCACTAAAAGCCTGCAAGGAACAGATTATCAGTGGTGGTGGGCATGCGGCGGCATGTGGATTAAAAGTTTCGAAAGATGGTTTAGATAAGTTTATCGAGGTGGTAAATAATTACTACCTAGGGTTAAAGTTGCAGGATCAAGAGAAATATTTAGAGGCGAAAGAAGATTTGGAAATTGAGGAATTGGGGGGATTAAATTTGTCGTTAATGGAAAAACTTAGAGCCTTAGAGCCATTTGGACTGGGGAATCCGGAGCCGGTATTTTTGTTAAAAAATATGAAGGTAGAGAGGATTAATAAAATGGGAGCTGAAGGGCAGCATATGAGAATGACCTTGAAAGATGGCTTAGGGAAGGAGATAAAACTAGTGGCTTTTAACGCTCCGGAGGAGTGGATGGAAATTATGGAAGGGGAGAATCGAAATGTGTGGGTCAATCTGGTGGAGAATGAATGGCAGAATTATAGAAGCGTTGAAGGAAGAATTTTGCAGATTAAAGAAAGCTCTGTTGAAAAAATGTAGTGTATCTGATATAATGCCGATATATGGCAATCAAAGTAACTAGAAAAGACCAGGGAGAGGCAAACGAAAACATCATTCGTCGCTTTAATCGTAAGGTGTTACAGAGTGGAATTATGCCACTTGCGAAATCACAGCTTCGTTTTTCAAAGCCAATTTCTAAACGCGAACGTCGCCGTAAAGCAATTCTACGCGAGATTCGTAAGGCTGAGAAAACAGAACGAATTAAACTTGGTTTAAAGTAATGAGAAGACCCCTTTAATGGGGTCTTTTTTGTGCTATACTATTTTTGTATGAAACTATTATTTTTAGGGGGTCCTGGAACTGGTAAAAGCACAGTTGGGAATAGATTGGCAAATGACTTAAATTGGCCTTGGATCTCGTCTGGGGCAATTCTTCGAGAGAGCAAGGAGCAGTGGGTGATTGACCGGCTAAAAACTGCGCAATTATTTGATGATGAGATGGTGTCGGAATTAGTATTCTCTAGGTTGACTGAGACGGAAAATGCGATTATTGATGGGTATCCAAGGACATTGCGTCAGGCAGAAATTATAGTTGAACGAGGCCTAAAGATTGACTATATAGTAGAGTTGACGGTGCCGTTTGAAGAGGTGATGCGTAGGCTATCGATGCGAGGACGCAGTCAGGATGTACCAGAAATTATTGAGGAAAGACAAGCTGATTACGAACGTAGCCGTAATGAAATCGTAGCGTATTTGTTAGGCAATGGAGTAAAGTTGTTAACTGTTGATGGGCTAGGTGAAGTTGATGAAGTTTATAAACGTACCGTTACTTTGATACGAAATGAAATTAGTGAATTAAATAATAAGGGAAACGCCTAAGGTGGCGTTTTTTCAGAAAGGAGAACTATGATTTTAATTTATGGGCCAGCCGGATCGGGAAAATCGACACAGGGGAGGATGTTGGCGGAAAAGATGAGTCGCACCTGGCTTTCAGCGGGGCAGTTAATTCGTGATTCGCATCGATTTGACGAATATACGAGTAAGGGTGCGATGATTCCAGAAAATATCTTAGTGGATCTTCTGTGGGAGAACATGAATGCTGTATTTAAAGAGGGGGGTGAGGTGATTTTTGACGGACAGCCAGGTTCGGTTGAGCAAGTGGGTATGTTGGAGGAAAAAGGAGTTTTTGCACATACAGAATTTGTAGTGCTACTAAAGGTGCCAGAAGAAGAACTCTTAATAAGGTTGGCTGGACGCGGAAGAGAGGATGATAATATAGAAGTTTGGAGACAGAAAATATTATATTTTGAACAAAAAAGTTATTCATTTTTAACAGAGATGAAGTCGCGGGGGGTGCAGATTTATGAAGTAGATGGTGTGGGGTTAATTGAAGAAGTAAACCAGCGTATTATGAAATTAGTTCAGGAGAAATAATTTATTTAAAAAATCGGAAGAAGGTGCTTCCGATTTTTTTGTTGGTAGAGAAAATATTTATTCCTCAGGGCAGTTTGGTAAAGTCAACACCTCGAAGCCAGTCTCGGTAACAAGAATAGTATGTTCACAGTGACAGCCAATAGAGCCATCAGAAAGAACGACATCCCAGCCGTTTTCTGGGTTAACGTGATTGTATGGTTTACCAAGAGACGACATTGGTTCGATACATAGAGTATCTCCCGGCTGGAGTATGTA
>CAUQIL010000063.1:0-3980 GCA_963518195.1 uncultured Candidatus Saccharibacteria bacterium
GGGTTGGTCCAGGTGGATAAGGGGGGTTCGGATAATTCTGTTGAGGGGCGAAAGGGGTATTTGGATAAAATTGGGGTTGTGGAGGAATGGGTGGTTGGTTGAAGAATTGTTGATTGTATTGTGGATTTGGGGTGAAGTTTTGGGGATAGGTATTTTGGGGATAGGCTTGTGGGGATGGAGCAAAATTTTGGGGATAGGCTGCGGGTTGATAGGAGGTAGTATTTCCCTGCTGAAGATTTTGAATGGCAGCCTGGAATGGATTTGATGGATCAACTTGTGATTGACTCATTTGCGGAGAGGAAGGAAGTAGTAATTGATCGGCGTTGGAAATGGCGGCCTTCATATTGGAGACGATATTAGCATGACGATTTTCTTGTTCTCTGGCAATCATTTGATTGATTGTTTGATTACTATTTTGATCTAGGATGTCTGGTACGTCATTGGTTTCGGCAATAAAATCTTCATTAAAGTTACTGTTATTACGAATGGAATAGCCTTCAGAGTCGACAAGATTGGAGAGGAAGGAGAGACGGGTGGAAGCTTCTTCTTCTGTGATGTTGCGAGCACGAGGTTTTTCGACTATTTTAGGTGCGGTGATTTTGATGGTTGATTCTTTTTGGCCAGGAGTCCAGAGGCGTTTGTTGGATTTTAAATAGAAGCTAGCAATGGAGGCAAGATAGACTTCCATCGGTTGATCTTTTTTAAGTGGCAGAGCGAGGATGAGAAAGAAACCGACAATGGGGACTGGAATAATGGCAAGCAGTGGGAAGATTTGGAAAAGCCCAAAAATAACTGCAATGCCTGCTGCGGAGATGAGAAGATAGATAAACTGTCGAAAAGTAAAAGGGCCAAGGAGTTTATCTTCCGCCTCAACGTCTTGAGGGACCTTGTATGTTGCCATATAGAACTATTTTAACATAAACAGGGTGGATATTTGGGGATTTCAATGAGAATAAAGCAGAAATAATGTTTCTGTGTTGCTATGTTATTTTTTGTTTTTGTCTTTAACTTTTTGCTGAGCTTCTTGACGAATTTCAATCCTGTTAACTTCTTGCTCTTTTCGTTCTTTCATAACAGCATCCTTAATGATATCTTTGAGGTCACCCTTCATGTTATCAAAGAGGCTGGTATTTGGATTAGCAAAGGTCTCGATGATCTTATTTTTGCCGGTAAGGAAGGTATTAACAATATCCTGCTTAGCCTCTTCTTGAGCCTTTTGAAGAGCTTCTTGTTTTTTAGTTTTCTTTTCGTCTTCGCTGAGACCATTAAGTTCATTTGGATCTAATTTATAATGAGAGGCTGTAAGTTGAGTTAAAATGCCGTTTAAAACGTCGGTCTTCATATCGGAGGCGTTTTTTGTCGTGAGGCTAGATAGATAATTTTTAATTTCAGAAATAGCGGTTTGACTCTTTTTCTCATAGTCTTGGTCATTAGCGATTTCGTTAGCAATTGATTCGATATTATCTACATCTTTATGGCCGCTAGTGAGTTGTTTTTTGTTTAGACCAGTAAGAAAACTAGTAAGGTTGACAATTTGCTCACTACCAGAAGCAAAGGATGGAAAAGCAGAAATAAGGGCGGGACGTATAGCATTAAAGACTTGTTTGCGTACTTCACCTTCAGAATTATCGTATTGATTAATCATTAGGTCTAGAACATTGGTTGCGGTACGATCGATTTTAGCAAACGATGTACCTTCGAGACTGGTGGCAAGATTAATTTTTGTAGTGTAATTATCTTCCCCTTCGACTTTACCGGTAACATACTGTTTGACGTCTACTTCAGCAGTCTTACGTTCACCATTAGTGTATCTCCAGGTTTCCATATTAATAAATTTACCAAAACGACCAAGTGATGGAGCGGCATCCTTCATGCCCATAAGGTTGAGAGCAAGAATATTGGTTGCATCGTCACCAAGCTTGAAGCTACCTTTATCCATGTAGTCAATTAGGCTCTCGGTGATCTTATCATAGTCGCCACGACGGGAAAGTACGTTATTGCCCGCAATAATACCATCGATATTATTATGTTCAAACATACGTCGATATAATTTACTTGCATCAAGTGTAACCATCTTGTCCATATAGGTTGTGAGACGGTTAACGTTATTACGGCGCTCAGCTTCATAGGCATCAACTGCATCGGCTGCAACCATATGCAATGCGATAAAACGGCTGTCGGCTTTTTCCTGAGAGAGTGCGCCATTATCAATATACCAAGCATCAGTACCAGCACCAGCGGAGACATATTTTTCAAATTCTTTGGCATCTAATGGAACGTCATTGTTGTCCATTCGGGCTGCATTACGGACTGTATCCGCATAGAATTTATTGGCGTTATAATCATTACGTTTCTTTGAGGATTCAGCAGTTTTTAGAGTAAGGAAATTTTCAGTTTGATTCTTAGCAAGTTGTTCAAGGAAAGGATTCTTACCTTTATTATATGCTTCAAGATAATCTGACATATTGCCAAGGTAATCTTCGGTTCTTATGTGTTGAGCATCGGCGGCAAGTTTAGCCACGCGATTTTGGTAGGTATATTCCATAATTTTATTTTTTGGATTTACAAAGTCAGTTGTACGTTCGATCGGATTGCCATCTTTATCTATTTCCTCTTTGCCATGAGGTTTTTTAGCATAGACGGCTTTACCGTATTTGTCACGATATAAAATGCGTGCACCACGACGTTGAGCATCAAGATCTTCATCACGATAGCGCCTTAAGGTATCATCACGGGTTTTAAGTTCATCTTCAAAATGATGTTGCATAAGAGCAGAGTTAGCTGCCATTGCACCGCCCCAGTACCAAGGAAGAAGGTTCAGGGCGCGTTTGCGTTTCATGGCATTTTCAATGGCTTTCTGACGGTTTAGTGCTTGCATTGGAGCAATGGATTTTGCGACACCAACAGAGGCTTTATTCCCAAGGCCATTGAGTTTGCTGCTAATTCCCCCAAGAGCGGTACCGGAGAGTTGCATGAGATTGGCGGCAAGAAAGAGTGGAAGAACTTGAATGGCAACACCAATAATAATACCGAATGGAGTGGTGGCAGATGTAATGAAAATCATACTGGCGAGCTTAGTGACACCAAAGAGCATACTGAACATTGGATAGAAGAAGAGCATTTGAGTAAAGTAATTTTTCCATTTCTGAAAATGTTTTTCGGTATTAGGAAGAATGTAGAGGACGAAGGCGACCGGAGAAATGGCTACAAGAAAAACAACTAGGGCTTGACGAAGACCTAGGACAAGAAGACCGATGACAACTGAGATAATGCCACCGACAATAACAGGGATAATGGCGAGGAGAAGGCCGAGAGGACCACCTGGGAAGGCGAGTAAAATGGTTGTGCCGATACCACCAGCAGCGATGGTAGTGAAGAGGGCGTAAAAACCAGTATTTTTTGAGGGGTCAATTGTGCCGGTAGAGATAGCGTTGTCAGCAATGCCGGCCAGAAGATCCTTTAGTCCATTACCGATGATATTACTAATATCAACAGCAATAGCACAGAAGAGGAAGCTGAAATTGACAATGATAGCGGTAATAATGAGGCGTGGAAGAGATTTTTTGATGCCGTAATTATTAATACCTAGACCCGTGATTTGTGAATAGATAATAACTAAGAGGAAAATAATGAAACAGATATTGGCGAGGTTACGCATGTAGGCCCAGACTTGATAGACTGGGGAGTTGCGACCCATTTCTAGGGGCTTAACGCTGAGAAGATTTTCAATAATACCATAAAGAGCATCGATACCTTTGGCGAGAAGGCCAGTGGTTGGACAAATAATCCAGCCGACGGCACCAATTTGGGAGGTACAGGTGACAGGTTCCTGATTATCGGTAGAGGTGGCATCTGTGCTAGTAGAACCATCCGTAGAAGTAGCACCTGGGGTCGTAGTGCCTGGATTAGAATTAGTGGCGTTAGGATCTGTGGTATTAGGATTTGTAGTATTAGTTCCCTGATCACTAGAGGTGTTATCA
>CAUQIL010000064.1:0-3932 GCA_963518195.1 uncultured Candidatus Saccharibacteria bacterium
GTACCCACTATCTGGGGAACTGTTGCTTCCCTGTAGATTCTGACGAAAACCGTTTTCGCCTAATTGATGCTTCCCTGGCAGATTTTGGCTGGTTGCAAAGCCAGGATGTCCATCATGGAGGTCGGAAGCAAAGTTTGTTTTATGTGGGGCCTCAGTAGCGTGTGAAGGACTGACGATCGGAGTGAGTGGCACTGATTCAAAATTTGGCTTCTTTTTATTTTTATTAAAGGGTTTTTTATTCTTTTGGTTGTGTTTGAAATTATTAATATTAGTATTTCCCTGTTCCACGGGCTTTTTAGCCGTTGTCTTTTCCTGTTCGCGAGCTAATTCTGTAGCAGATTTGATACCATTAGAGGTAATTGGCGTAACGGAGTCCATCTGCTTAAGGACGTTACCTAGATCCTTGAGAGTCATTGAGTCCTTCCCTGCGGCGGTATTAGGTGAGATTTTTTTAAAGGTTTGATAACTGGGTTCTTTGATAAATGCAGGCTTAGGTTGAGCGGGGGAAGTGTTTTGAATCGTGGTGATTTCTTCTTTATGGGACTGGCGGCCAGAATCGGAGAGTTCTTTCTTGTATTTTTCACTCTGTTCGATAGTGGCACGAATTTCAGCCTCGACCTCGGCGCGAGCTCTAGAGAAGAGATTGCGGGAGTTGGTAATGATTGTATCTAGGTTATCTGTGGAGGCTTGGGGGATGTTGAGTGTGGTTGCAGAGAAGGCTGGCGCTTTTTCGCCATTAATAATCATGGAGATCACAAAGTGACGGTTATTCATTTGGATTAAATCAGAACTGTCAAAGGTTGGTTCAAATTGTTTGACCAGTATTGGCGCGTCATCGGCGGAAACACGGAAGGAGATTGTAGTACCGACGTTACCAAAGACAGCATCGCGAACGGAGTCGGTCATCTGAGCGATATATTGGTTTGCCACGGTGAGATTTAGGCCATACTTGCGAGCTTCAGAGAGAATGACGGAGAATGAATCGGTGGCGAAGTTCTGAAACTCGTCTACATATAAATAGAATGGGCGGCGCTTTGAGACGTCTGGAATATCTGAACGAGACATGGCAGCAAGCTGAATTTTGGTAACCAAGAATGAGCCCAGGATACCTGCATTGTCTTCACCAATTAAGCCTTTGGAGAGATTAACGACAAGGATTTTTCCTTCATCCATGATCTTGCGAACGTCAAAACTGGAACGTGGCTGACCGATGATATTACGAATGATTGGGTTAGCAGTGAAAGCACCCACCTTGTTAAGAACCGGGGCGATAGATTCGTTGACCTGTTTTTCGTTCCACTGTCCAAACTCTTGTTTCCAGAATTGAAGCACTGTTACGTCGGTACAATATTCAAGTGTCTCCTTGCGGAAATCTTTATCTGTGAGAATGCGGGAAATATCTAGCAGGGTGGAGTCAGGGCGATCAAGAAGAGCTAATAGAGTGTAGCGGAGGATGTGTTCAAGTCGAGGGCCCCAAGAGTCGCCGAACATGCGCTTAAGTACGCCAATTACTTCAGAACAGACGTTGGGTTTTCTGGTAGGATCAGAAAGCTCAAGAGGGTTAAAGGCGACTGGGTATTGAGTGTCAGCTGGATTGAAGTAAACAACATCTTTAATGCGATTTTGGGGAATGAAGCGCAGATTATTGACTGCAAAGTCACCGTGTGGGTCAATGATACAGTAACCTTGATTATAGAAGATATCAGAGAGAGCAAAAAGCTCTAGGAGACCAGATTTACCAGCACCAGTCTGGCCGATGATATAGACGTGCCTAGAACGGTCTTTTCTCAACATACCAAATTGGTGATTGATACCACGGAAGTTGGTGAGACCAAAAGCGGAGATGTTCTCATCAGTGCTAGCGATACCAGTAATGAGGGGGAGTTTGGCTGGTGGTTCGGCAGTTTTGGAGGTAGCCCAGACAATGTTTGGTGTTTCAACTGAGGTGTGTGGGAGATGATAAACACTGGCCAGCTCGGAAATGTTGAGGATAAAGCCAGAGTTTGTAAATTGACGCATTTTGTAGGCATCAAGATCTTCCTTATTGAAGCTTCCGCCAAGCTGTTTGAAACCGTTGAGGTTGGTGGAATTGAACTGCTTGAAGGTACCGACAAGAGCCTGCATATTGAGCTTGGCGTTAATTTCGCTATTGCCAAGATAAGCTAGGCGGATTTTAACCTCGTATCCAAGTTTAGTGGCCTTTTGTTCGGCAGCGCTGACCTGGGTTTTAGCTCGTTCGGAAAGTTCGACCTTGGTGTCAGAGGCAGTACCGCCAGCGGGTGGAGTCCAGAGGGCGGAAATAGCCTGCAAAATCCAGGTAATATCAATATTGAAGAAGCGGAAAGAATTTTTGCCAGATTTAATAACTTTTATCCAATTGTCGGTATCTTTGTGCCAAGAGTCAGCGATTGGGCGAGTGAGAATTTGGATCCAGAGCTCTTCAGAGTGATCGGAATCTAGTTTTGCGAGAGTGCCAGTAATACCAGCCAAAGGGTCTACTTCAAAACTTTCAAAAGTTTTAATAGGGAGGGCGGTGTTTTCTGTGAGTCCTAATTCTGCCGTATAGATCACTTCATGTTTTTCACGGTTATCGACGTAATCGTGGTCAATGGTATAGATTTGAACGGTTGGATATTGAGCGTAGATTTGGCCTTCAACGAAACTCTGTAAGGTCTTTGGGGTCCAGACGTAGAAGCGAATTTGCCCGCCAGTACTGACGACTTCAAAGCTGAGATGCTCTTGAACGCCGCCAGAGCCTTTGAGCGATTCAGAGTCACGTAGAATACCGTGCAGTGAGGCAAACATCTGTTCGGCGGAGAGCTCTTGTTTGTCGTTAGTTTTTGGAATCTCCAGCATTAGAAGTACAGAGTCAACATTAAGAACTTTTAGTTGATTAATTTTCTTGTAATTACGGTAGGTTAAAATGCCTAAAATAATTACAATTGGCAGCCAGATAATTGGCATTAAAAGAAAGTGGAGAATTTCAATGATCATATCTATAGTTTAGCATAGAAAAGAACAAAAAGCTTATCATTTTGGGGACGTTTTAAGGGGGAGATATTTATTTTTCAGCTTTTGCGACGGTGTAGGTATTTTTGTCGACTCTTTGGTAGAGTTTCTTGTTTTGGAGATTAAGCAAGACGGTGGTTTCCTTAACCTTGCGAACCTTAAGGACGTTTTTTACTATTTCTTCCCTCGTGAGTGGAGTCTTAGCCTCCTCAAGGATGCTGGTGATAATCTGAGAGACTGTTCCCTTTTTGTATCCCCAGTCACGTAGGGCGTAGATGCCACGGCCAATAAGAACAAAACGGGGATCTTTAATTAGCTCGTTGTGAATAGCTTGCAGAGTGACGTCTTTTTTACGGAACTTGGAAGAAGAAATGGCACTAGCGATGTCATTAAAGTGCATAGGCTCTTTTTTATTTTGTAAGATGACATAGATTTTATCACGGATATTTTTTGGATTGACAGTTGGCCATTTTGTGAGACCCCACTGGTCGTCGAGAGATGATAATTGTTTGGAGATTGATGCAATTGCACGAATATAGTTAGGGTGCTCATAGTTTAGCTGATTGTCAAGTTCTTCCAAAGAGAGAGGGGCTTTCTTATTCTTAATAAGGGCGACAATCTCGTCAATTTGTTTTTTGATAGTTTTTTCGTCACCGTAATCGGAAATACCAATGGCGCCATAATATTTTTCAGTTTCCTCAATTATATTTAGACTTGCAGAAATTTCACCGAGAAAGATGAGGTAAGATTTTTCAAGATTAGTTGCCTCGTGGCCATAGATTTTGTTAGTTAAGACGGAAATTTTAGCAATTCTTCCCTCTTCGGTGAGGTTTCTGATAAGAATTTTTTCAGCTGCAGCAAGTTCAGGAATTTTACCATCTTCGGCGGCAATACGGAGTCGAACGATAATGGCTTTTTCAAGT
>CAUQIL010000065.1:0-3824 GCA_963518195.1 uncultured Candidatus Saccharibacteria bacterium
GATTTACATTCTGTATCGGATAGCAGTCTTGTATTAACCCCTCCATAAACTTGATATGCTCTTAGTAAAATTTCTGGATTATTGCCTGTTTCTGCAATTGCGGTGCTTTTTAAGATCTCCAGCAAACGTTTATATTCGGAATAACGATAAATATAATACTTATTAGGGAAGCGTAGCCAAAGGTAAGTACTGATTGAATTTAGATTCTGAAAATGAGAAGCATATTTATCGCCAAAGTATTTCGTTAGGTTGTTATCTGAGGCCTCAATAAAATACGCAATACGTTCGGCTAAATCTTTTGTCTCATCAAAAAGAACAGTAAACATTTCGCGCACCACTTCTGTTCCAGCAGATTTTATAAATTCTCCAATCATTGCCTTTGGAAAATAATGGTTCGAAGCCAGCAGATTGAAAGTCTTTTCTGTAGCAATCTTGAACATCTCGCCAAAGTCTTCAGCGTCTAAGTTCCAATATTTTTGAAACCAGGCAACTGCCTGCCACTTGTAGCCTTCATCTTCCTTAAATCTGGTAGGGAATGACTCTTTATATTTAATTAAAAGTTTATCTAACTCGTTATCATCAATCATTCTAGCTCTCCAAAAGCCTTAATTTCTTAATAAATATGACAAATCAACTCTTTATATATCATACTCCACGATCTCGCCATTCTCCATATAGAACTCGCGAAAGTCCGTCTTGTCATCATATCCAACAATGTTATAATGCAACATCTTCAGCAATGTCCCATGCCCCACTACCAAAATCTTCGCCTCATCGGAATTTTCTGCCTTCACTCGCTCCAAAAATTTCTTAGCACGCGCCAAAACATCCCGCACTGGCTCAATTCCAAATTCATTCGTATTCAACACTCGACTAAACCCGTCAATCTCCCAGTGCGCTGAGTCCGTCCCCTCCAGCTCCCCAAAACCCCGCTCTTTTAAATTATCATCAATCACAATTTCGACCCGGCCATCCACCACAATTTCCGCCGTTCGCCTCGCCCTCATCAGTGGGGAACAATAGCAAACACCAAAAACCTCATCCTTTAGCTCTTCCCGCACCTTTTCGGCTTGTCGCACTCCCGTCTCGTTCAGCGGAATATCCGTCTGGCCCTGCACCTTTCGCCCAATATTCCAACTAGTTTCTCCGTGCCGAACAAGATATAATTTCATGACTTCATCATATCATTTCTTGGCGTTATAATGACCTTAAATAGAAAAACCACTATAGAAGGTTCATTATGGCAAAAGACTCCGTAGTTAAATCAAAACCCCACTTACCAATCATGGGAGTTGGTCCCGCCTACGTCATCAGTATTGTCTTACTAAGTGGTCTCTCCATCTTTGCTGATGCGACCCATCTTCATCTCCCGCGACCTACCTCTGTCTTTCTCGAAATATTTTTATTTATCGTCGGCCTCCTGTTTATCTTATCTGGACTTCTCATTTACTTTCTTGCCATCAAAGCCAAAATCACTAGCTCAATTAAAGAAAACACTCTTGTTACCCATGGCGTATACTCCATTGTCCGTAACCCAATCTATTCTGCCTGGTTATTTATCTGCACTGGCACTCTTTTTCTCTACGGAAACCCGTACCTCGCCCTCATGCTTTTTCTTCTCTTCTGGCTCTCTCTAACTATTCTTATGAAACACACAGAGGAGAAATGGCTCACTAAACTTTATGGCGAAGCTTACCTTGAATATTGCAAAAAAGTTAATCGTTGCCTCCCCTGGTTCCAACAAAAATAACTCCCTAATTTAAAATCTAATATTAATCCCCGTCCAAAGTCGAATAAGTCCCCCACTTTTTATAATTCCTCACCTCCTCATTCATCTCGCTTATGTTATAATACACTCAATGAACGAGCAACAAATTCAGGAGCAACGTCGGTCAAACGAAGAGCAGGCCGCCTCTTCGCGCGCCATGACCCTCGGCCTCCCCTATCTTGATACCCGCCCCATCGAGGAAACTTTGCCGCTACTTTTTGGTATCATCGATATCCAAAAAATGCATAGCGACTACATCCTTCCTCTCCAAAAAGGTGGCAACGGCCTTCCTTATCAATTCATGGTCACCAGCCAAACTCCCCGCAGTACCATCAAGGAATTCAGCGAGAAGTTCAATATTAATGGCGACGGTATTGATTTCTTCCTCATTTCAAACAGCGCTTATCAAGTTCTCATGCTCCGCTATGATCCGCCAAGGCAGATTCATTATGACGACATCCGAATTGCTAGCGATGGTGATTCCGAAACTTTAGCTTCGGTCTCTCAGACCCTTAACTCCGTCGGTACCGATAAAGTTTTTGACTTCCTTCTCGATCAGGCAGACAAGCTCGGCGCCTCCGATATCCATATCGAAAATCTGCGCGAATCCATCCGTATTCGCATGCGTGTCGACGGTATCTTGCATCCAGTCGCCAATCTTGAGCGTGATCGCTATCGTGTTTTCATGGGCGAGCTTGGTTCTCGCGCTGGTATTTCTTCCGCCGCCAAGACCCCGCAGTCTGGTCACATGCAAAAAGATATTTTTCGTGACGGCTCCTCGCATCTCTTGAATATCCGTGTCGAAACTGTTCCGACTATGTATGGCCAGGATGCCGTCATGCGTCTCTTCAACTTTGATGAATCACTCCTCAATCTCAATCTTCTTGGTCTCTCCGAACACGAGCTTTCTGAAATTAACGAAGTGATTTCGCATCCTCGCGGCCTCGTTCTCATGGTCGGTCCTACTGGTTCTGGTAAGTCCACTACTCTCTATTCCATGATTAACGCTCTTAATACCACTGATCGTAAGATTATTACTCTTGAGGATCCAATTGAATATGGTATTTCTGGTATCTCTCAGATTCCAGTCAATACTACAGAGGGCGGCTCCTTTGCCGACGGTCTGCGTTCCATTCTTCGTCTCGACCCTGATGTTGTGATGGTTGGTGAGATTCGTGACGGCGATACTGCAAAGACTGCAATTCAGGCCTCTATCACTGGTCACCTTGTCCTTAGTTCCTTCCACGCCAACTCCACCGCTGCTGCCTTCTCTCGTATGATCGACCTGATTGGTACCAACCCGATTTTCTCTAGCTCCATTCGCATGGTGATGGCACAGCGTCTCGTGCGTAGTCTTTCTGAAAATAAACGTGAGTTTACTCCAGATGAGACCACCCGTCAATTCGTTCTTTCAAAGCTTGAAGGTCTTCCTGAAGAGGTGATTTACGACCAACTCGGTTTTAACCTTGATCCGAATAACTTCACCCTCTTCGAAGCTGTTCCGTCTGGTCTCGACGATCCATTCGGTTATAAAGGTCGTAAGGTGATTATGGAACAGCTCACTGTTTCTGAGGAAGTACAGAAATATATCCGTGGTGACGTTGAAGATATTAATACAGACGCCATCGAGAAAACTGCTAGAAAGGCTGGTCTCATTACGCTTGAGCAGAAAGGCATTTTAGCCTGCCTACGTGGTGAAACTACATTAGATGAAATATCAAGGGTGATATAAATAAGAGGTAAAAAAATGGACCAAAACGAACAATATAGTCAAGATCAACAATTCACTCAAACTGAGCCACAAGCTCCAGTTGAGCAATTAAATCCGACCGAATCACAGGACTCAGCTGAATTAGACCAGATCGAACCACAGACTTCAGCTGAACAGTTCGCCCAGACCGAGTCGGTTGCTCCCGTTAGTTATGTCGATCAGCTCGCCGAAGAATCCGGTTTTGATACTTCAAGTTACGACAATACTAAGGATCTAAAAAAACCAGGTAATTCATGGAAAATTATTGGCATCACCACCTCTATTTTGTCTGTTATTCTCCTGCTT
>CAUQIL010000066.1:0-3776 GCA_963518195.1 uncultured Candidatus Saccharibacteria bacterium
CAATAGTACTACTTTGGTTCTATTTTAAGGAGCAGCTCTAAGCAAACGATATGCTCGTTACCTTGAAATATATCAAGTTTTATGTCATAATAAATAGTGTCAAAAAAGACATTCGTTCCTTTAAAAAGTTGTAATCTCTTTTGAACTCTCTAAGTGGTATTAAGCTAATCATTTCTGGTTGGTTTTATACTACTTAGAGTAGTAATCAATGCGGGGAAAATCCCCTTAATTCTTCAAGAGCATTGACGCATCCCCTATAGGGGAAGGAGGTTTTTATGTTTTTTATAAATAAAACAACAGAGGTAGTAGTAAAAAAACTCAAGTTCGGTACTATAGAAGGCATCTCACTTGGTGAGCATGGCCGTGGCCGTCAGCAGATCTTCTTACCTGTTCCACACGGGCTAGAAGGATCTATTGGCGGATTGAGACCCTATCTCACCATCGGTCTCACCAAGTCTGGTAAACCACGCATCAACCGCGGCAAAGATAAGGATATATATTTGGCCTTATCCACCGAGCGTGGTTACACTCGTCGCGGCAACGGGGTTATTAAAGTCCCAGTTGGCCAAACCGTTGAGCTTATCGCTCGCGGCAACGGCGCTGACGGCGACGCCGGCCGCATTGGCTACTGGGACGTTGTCCTAGTTAAAGCCAATGAAGGCGACGTTTTCCGCGTCACCTGGGGAGGCTCTGAATATAACTATGAACCTACATTTTATGTAGTTCATAACAACCAGATCTTCGAGGCCGACCAGCAAGAAGTCGAGGATCTCTATGAGAGTCTTGGTCTCGAGATACCTTTTAGTCTTACTTTTGACAAAAGGCGCATGGTAGTCGACCTCGAGGAATGGAAAACCATCTAGCCCCGCCTCCACCACAAAACATTTCCAACTTTTACCCCCGGTCACCCCGGGGGATTTCTTTATCTAAATAAACATACACTCACATATCAGACTCAACCTGATAGTGTTTTTCCTCGATAAATTCATCAAAGCCGAACTTTAATAATTTTCCCACTTCCGTAAGATTATAGCCTATGTTATAATCAAAACACGAGAGAATGCCGCCTTAGCTCAGTGGTAGAGCACTTCCATGGTAAGGAAGGGGTCTCGAGTTCAAATCTCGAAGGCGGCTCCATGAGGAGAAAAAACAAATAGAACATTTATGTTCTATTTTTATTTCGACGAATGGGACGACTGTATTTATACTAGGCGGCTCCATGAGAAGAAATAAAAAAGAAGAGTTCGAAGAACTCTATTTTTATTTTTAAAATTTAAAACTTAGAACTTGTTCTATATCATTGAGATTTCTCCGCTTAGTTATTTTTGCAATTTTTCTTGTATCGCAGTAATAAATTGTTCATGAAAATCAACATAGAGTACTTTGGCGCGCTCTTGAACTGATAGTGATGGCGCAACGGCGGCTTGATCTGCAGAGACCTGCTCGATAGCCGTCTGAAATTTTGTGCACATGCGGTCGTTATATGACATACCACCATTTTCATCGCCATATCCTATTACATCATTTACTTTTTCTGTTAAGCGAGGTGGTTTGCCTATACGCTTCTTAATTTGCGGATTCTCAGCGAGTATCTTGTTTAAAATTCCAAAATACCCGTCGAAATTACCATTATCAATATAAAATACCATTGCATCGGCACGATCCGCAAATTGATTTATCTTGAACTCGTACGGAAGCCCAGATTCTCTGCAAGCAGATACAAATTTGCCAGCAATGTCGTAAGTATCCATCGGTTCAGCATTCAAATAAAGTCGTCCATCAGCACGAATCGGTTGTTCTAACCCAACTTTTTCATTTTTTGACGAATAATAGTTCCAGCCGCCTCCGCTGTCGTGGTTATAGGTCAGGTGTCGTATTGCAACGTCAAAGCCGTCATCATCGCCATCAAAACAATATGTCAAAAATTCAGGCATATTTTTCGGATCATTTCCACTTATCAGATAATTATGTAATTTTTTGAGCGCCTCGAAGTTTTTTGGATTCTGTCCATATTTTTTTACCGCAGTCTTTCCGTTCATGTTTAGAAGATTTTGTTTCCATTCTTCGAACATCAATGTTTCAAACTCGGCAGCGGCCCTAGTTCTAGTTCCTCTGATATCAGGATACCATCTTTCGGATTCACTTTTCATTATCTTGCCATAGAAATCATTTTTCTTCGTAAGGTCTGAATGAATATATGCTACTACTGTGGAAGCGACTATATCGGAATTGTCTTGCGGTTTTTCAAAATTACGCCTTTTGTCGGAGAAGTCTTTTCTTTGTATGTGATCTTCAAACGAAGGCATTTGTTCCGGGATCGTCATATCGGATACACCATCCGTCGCCTGATCGAGGTTTCTAAGTGTATTAATTACCATATTTTTTGGATTAAATTATTTACTATTAGTTTAATCATATCATAATACGCTCAAAAATCAGCCCGATTGCTGCATATAGCCGAAACTATATGGAGGACTGATTCATACCCTTCACCATATCATACTACAAACCAAAAAAAGAAGCTCCTGCGGTAGGTACCTTCGGCGCCGTGCAAGAACTTCGATATACCCATATTATCAAATTAAAGCAGAAACGTCAATAATTTGGCCTTGTTTTGTGATCATGATTAATTTTTTAATCTGTTTTCTGAGTCTAGCCTGATTAACGAGAAATCTCCGTGTGTTATCGTCTCTAATATTCTTCATTCTCGATGTATCAATGATAATATTGCAAGATTGTTTGACGGCTTTTTTTAAGATATGCTCGAGCGAGTTTGCATTTGCAGATTTTGGGGATTTAATCTCGAACTCAACTCCATCAAGGAGAATATCGGCTGTTTTAGTATTCGATTCTGGAATGAATTCAACGGCATGTCCGGCAAGAGCGAGGATTTTAGCTACACGTTGTTCATGAGGCCACGGGTTGGCATTTGCAGGAACGATAACTTTTCCTCTAGAATTATTCGTCTTTCAATTATATCATAGAATACAATCATTTATTAGGTATATAAGGCGTGATTACGGGCACTCTGGTCGGTTCGACATTCAGATTTTATTATTGACGAATCAGACGCCTGTATGCGAAGCATACTAAGCGGCTCCAGAAAGAATTCGAAGAACTCAGGGACTATATCTTGAGTTTCTTGTTGTCAATCAAAAAGTCATCATTTGATACGCAATGATTTTATTGATTATTCCACGATAACAATATTACGAAAAGTATAACAATGCTAATTCTTTTTCGATAGTTTACCTATTTTCTTGAAAAATTCTAATCCGGACACTATTTTTGGTCGATTATCTTCTATAACTATAAGACGTGGAAGTCCAATATCATGAACAACACCACTCTTAGTAGTAAACGCGTAGACATCATTTTTATCTGCTATTCCAACAAATTCAATGTCATCAAAATAACCAGGTAGCCGATTATTTTCTCTTAACCAAGACAATACTTCTTCTTTTGTCATGAAACCTCCATTTTCTCTTGTTTTATTATGGCATGGTTCAGGTTGTTCTTGTAGTATTATTGCCATTCTTCATCCCAATCCACATTTTCCCAGACTGTATTTGAAAAATCACCAAAATCATCACCTGCATCCGTTTTTTGATCTTCGGAATTCGATGTTCTTGATAGACCTTCTAATTGTTCGTATGACTGCTCGAGTACTGAAGAATCTATTTCGATTCTATTTGATCTACATAACTGAACTTTTCTACGCAGTTTGTGTGGCGATTGGACTACAATATTCTGAGTAGGCTCAATATTATATTCTT
>CAUQIL010000067.1:0-3564 GCA_963518195.1 uncultured Candidatus Saccharibacteria bacterium
TTATTGTCACGCCTTAGTTAATTGGCTTAATGAAGAGGGAATTGAGTACCAAGAATTTGATGCTGCATCAATGCCTGGTATTACTACCGTTCCTGTCACCATCATTACCGACCACGAAGATAAGAACCCTGTTCAAATCATCGGTTTTGATCGTGAAGCTATTACTGAGACCCTTAATCAATTAAAAGAACAATAAATTTATAAATATCCCACCTAGAAATTATAAGAAAAAACTAAAATCAGAAAGGAAGATGTGCAGAAAGAGCAGAAACCTACGCTTTTATTCGTCCACGGTTTTCGCGGCAATCATTTTGGCTTATCTGACATAATTCATAATTTTGAAGCCCTTGGCTACAAAGTTTATTGTCCAGACATTCCTCCAGCCTTTAATACCCAAGATGAAACACTTCCTAAACTTAAAGATTTTACCGCCGATGCTTATGCCACTTGGTTAGCCGATTATATTCTAAATAATAAAATAGATCATCCTATCCTCATCGGCCATTCAATGGGATCACTCACTGTGGCTGCTACTGCCGAGAAATACCCCAACCTTATTCATCAAAAAGTTTTCTTTCTATCCCCAATTTCCGAACCTACCCCAAAATTTCTTCGCCCCATCATTCCTTTAATCGCCTTTGTTCCTAATAAACTCGTTTGTTACATCGTTACTAAGTATTTAATCGGCACGCTTGGTAAGAAACAACTTCCAAGAATTCTTGATCTAACTTATCAATGTGCTAAAAAGTTCACCAGTATTTCTGATGAAATTAAGGCTGCAAAATTTTCAGTTTCTCACTCTATATCTGATTTCAACTTCAATAAAGAGTGTTATTTTATTGCAGGCACTGAGGACAAACTCAACCACCAAAAACAAACCAAAAAAATCGCTGAAAAATATAACGCCAAGGTACATTTTATTAAAAAATCAGGTCACCTCATTAATTACGAAGTGCCTGATCAACTTTCTGAAATTATTCAAAGCTATCTCTAGCTTAAAATTAATTTCACCTAGTCCGTCACCCAGCGAACTAAATTCTTATACTCCGCTGATTCTTTATCATAGGTATCTAAAATGTCCTGAATATAAGTTTTTCCATTTGAAATATTTAATGTTTCAACGTCCGGACAAGACGCTAAAAGTCGAATAATCGCCTCATCCGTATCTATGTTAGTCATTGACTTCTTTTCACCACTTCGATAAGAAGCCACTCGTAGTTCTTTATATACAAAACGTTTTATTCCAGCCTGTAAACAATATTTCAAGCAATTTTCGCAGGTTGCCATTTTATTATATAAAGTACAACCGGTCAAATCCCGCCCCGCAAAGATGACCGCATTCATTTCAGAATGAATCGCAAAATAATATTTCATTGGACGCTCAGAAAGCGTCATTTTTGATTCGTCTGCCCCCTGAATCGTGCCATTATAACCAAAAGACACCGGTCGCCTTCGTGCATCAACAATCACACATCCATTTTGCGAAGAGGGGTCTTTTGAACGTTTTGCCACTTCCTCGGCAATCCCCATGAAGTAACTATCCCAGTCCTTATGTTTTTGCATCTCTGAATTCATCACACTCCTTTTTTAAAAACTCTATCCTAGTCATACACTTCTGTCAATTATATCTTGCTTATGATAAGTGTTATTTACAACACAAAACAGAGACAAATACTATTTTCTAGAACCAAACCCTCATTAAAATCTTGTTTTCTTCACAAAATCGCTACATACTAGATTTAACCTTTTCTGAGCCTAAATCTATCTTGAGGTCTATCTTATGCGCCGGCCTTTTAGATGCTTTTTGTTATTTATTTATCTTATTATTTTTTCATTCTTATTTCTCTCATTAAGGTCTCTTTCTTTAGCTACCCACGCCACCTCCGCAACGCAGCCTTGTGTCGACTATCTTGTCATCTTCGCACGTGGTTCCGGGGAAGAACTCCACACTAATATCGATCACCAAGCCTTCTCTAAAGCCATGTCGGAAATATTTCATAAATTACCCCAACATAGTTATCGATATTATCAACTAGGAGAATCCAATTCTTTCGGCCAACCATATCCTGCTATTGGTATTGAAGATCCCAAAGTTATCTCTGGGGCTATCCTGAGCGGCGGAAAAGCTTATGCCTTTGGACGAAGTGTTAAAGCCGGTATTAATGAATTGACTAATCTCTATCAACAAGTCACCAAACCCTGTCCAAACACCCAATTTATTCTTTCCGGCTATTCGCAAGGAGCCATGGTCATAACTTATGCGATTAGACATCTTAATCCCGATAAAATTATTTATGTCGCAAATTTTGGAGACCCAAAACTCTATCTACCAGAGGGGAAGGGGATTATGCCAGATGCCTGCAAGAGTTTAAATCTTTCTCCATATCGGCAAAATATTCCAGACTGCTATGTCGAACACGGCCTGCTTGGTGGGTTAGATCCTTACGTCTACACAAAATATCGTCAGAAAGTCGGTGTCTGGTGTAATATTGCTGATTTTATCTGCGGCAGTACTTTTGATCCTCTGGGCTTATCCGACCCCACTCAAAACTCAAAAAATAATATATTCGCCAACATCTTTAACGGTCACGTTTCCTACTCAAGACGTGGTGCCTATCAAGAAGCAGCCCAGGTAATCTACCAAAAGATCACACAAAGATCCAATCAATCACCCACACAGGAGCAAACACTCATTCATTATTATCATCCAGAACAACTAAATATTGGCTCACTATCCAAACTTTATTCCAACCGCCCTCAACCCACTAAACGTTCATATATTAATAATGAATTAGTTATTATGCTGCCTACTTTTTTAACCGACCCAGGTGACGCCAGGGAATATTTACTACTCAACCAACTATTCGATAAGTCTTATAATCACCATTTTCACATTCACCTATATCAGTATGGTTTCTTTCCGACCAGTCTCCCAGACTCACCTATTTATTTTCCCCAAAAGCTTGATCAAAATGCCCCAGCTTCCTACAAACAAGGTGTAAGATATATCGCAAGCATGTATACAACTGACATGAGCCCAGAAGGCTGGGATCAAATCCTTAAAATTCTTCGCGGCAGAATCTATAATCTGCCAAACATCAATTTACCTCGCCTTCTCGATCATTCACTTTATGACGTCATCGCTAATGCCCCCTGGACCACAAAAGCCAACCATCTTCTTTTTCTATTAACTCCAAACCAAACAGTTAATTTTAACTACGACAACAAGGAACCACTTGCCGACTTGATTAATCAACAAATTAAGAAGAAACAACTTTCAACCTTCATTTATAATTTTAATCCGTCTCTTTCAAAATATCTTAAGGCTTATAATACTGTTGACTCTGAAAATATTTTCGATGCCGATCACGATCCCGATGATATCATCCAGCGCATTCTCCAAGAAAACCGAGCTCAGCAGATTAACCAACTACTTCGTCCGCGCTTCGATTCCTTAGATCTAAAATATAATGGTCAGGATATTCTTTTTAATAACCCAGCCAGAAGACTAAAAAGAAGTCTTAATGCAGATAATACTATAAGGTCTTCCTATAGATGGACTAC
>CAUQIL010000068.1:0-3564 GCA_963518195.1 uncultured Candidatus Saccharibacteria bacterium
CAGCTAGTACCTACTGAGGAGTTTGTCGATTATTTTCCGTATATTGATAAACTTTGGGAGCTATTGGCGAATTGGAATCCAAATGATGTTGAATCAATTCAAACTCAACGTCAAATTGTTGAATTAGCGAAAAAACATTTGACGAAGACTATTAGAAATAATAAATATATGAAGAAACAAGAAATGCTAAACGGTATTAGCAGGGAATTAGAGGGTTTATCCTTGGAAAATCCTCGTTACTTTTATTTTGGTATAGATTGTTATGCGGACAATTATGATGAAGATAGTATTGGAGCCCTAATTTATAAATGGGAGCAACTCGGTTTTGGCGATTTTAAGAAGAAATTTCCAATAACATCAAGACTATATCTTCAACTGAAAAATATGAATGATGGCATTGAAAGATCAAGAGAGGAATATGCCGCTATTATCTCTCTAGCAAAAGACGCTCTAGTCGAAATAAAAGACTTCAAGGCATTTGACTAAAGTCTAGGGTACTAGTAATCACGCCTTCTATTCTCCTCTATTCTCCCAAGATATGATATTATGTTTTTATGAGAATATTGACTGGAGAATTGAAGACTAAAATAAACAAAACCGTTACCGTTGCTGGTTGGGTGAATTCCCGCCGAGATCATGGTGGCCTAATTTTTATTGACCTGCGTGACCATCAGGGAATTATTCAACTCGTCATTACCCCAGAGAATCAGCAAGCTTTTGCTCTCGCCGAGACTTTACGTGATGAGTTTGTTATCTCTGCCACTGGTCTAATCCGTGAGCGTGCTGCCGATCTTAAAAACCCTAATATTGAAACTGGTGACATTGAACTTGTTGTCGAAAGCATGGAGCTTCTTAATCGCTCCGATACTCCTCCAGTCAATACCCACGATGATGGTCCTGAATCCGGCGAAGAGCTTCGCCTCAAGTATCGTTATCTTGATCTCCGTCGTCCAAGTATGCAAAACACTCTAAAACGACGCGCTAAGTTTTATTCATACCTTAGAAACTACATGGACCAGCATGATTTTATCGAGGTTACCACTCCAATTCTCGCCAACTCCAGCCCTGAAGGCGCTCGCGACTTTCTCGTTCCTTCTCGTTTGAAGCCAGGACTCTTTTACGCTCTTCCTCAAGCTCCTCAGCAATTCAAACAACTTCTCATGGTTGGCGGTCTCCCGCGTTATTATCAGATTGCCCCATGTTTCCGTGACGAAGATCCACGTGCCGACCGTCTTTATGGTGATTTTTATCAACTTGACTGTGAGATGTCTTTTGTCGATAGTGGCGAAACCGTCAGAAAAACTGTTGAGCCTCTCATCAAGTCTCTCGTTACTGACTTTGCTGGCAAAAAACTTCTCTCAGAAGATATTCCGCGTATTCCCTATCAAGAAGCTATGGAAAAATATGGTGTCGATAAGCCAGATCTTCGCTACGGTATGGAAATGATCGAACTTACCGAAATTCTGAAAAGTACCAGCTTTAAAGTTTTCCAGAGCCCATGCGTCAAAGCTATTCGTGTCGAAAACGGTGCTTCACTCACTCGTTCTCAGATCGATTTATTTACAGAGAAAGCTCGTAAACTTGGTGCTTCTGGTCTTGCTTATATCATGTACGAAAATGGTACTGAAAAAAGTCCAATCGCTAAGTTTATGCAGCCTGAGGAGCTGACCAAAATTAAAGAAGCCACTGGCGCCAAAGATGGTGATGCCGTTTTCTTCTGTTCGGATGACCGTGCTAAGGTCAATAAAATTCTTGGCCAACTCCGCATTGCCTTTGCCGATCATTTCAACCTCAAGGATGACTCCATCGTTGCTCTCTGTTGGATTGTTGATTTTCCATTCTACGAATGGAACGACGGTGAGCATAAACTCGACTTTGGTCACAACCCATTCTCCATGCCAAAAGGTGGACTTAAAGCCCTCGAATCTGCTGCCACTGATGAAGAAAAGCTCGCTATTGTAGCTGACCAGTACGATATGGTTATGAATGGCTACGAGATTTGCTCTGGTGCTGTCCGAAACCACAATCCAGAAGTCATGTATAAAGTCTTCAGCATCCTCGGCTATGATCACACATATGTTGAAAAACGCTTTGGTGGTATGCTCAACGCCTTCAAATTTGGTGCTCCTCCTCACGCTGGTTGCGCCTTTGGTATTGAGCGCATCTTTATGGTCCTAAATGATAATAAAAACATCCGTGACATTGTTGCTTTCCCAAAGAATGGTTCTGGTATTGACCTCATGATGAGCTCTCCATCCTTTGTCGATGAATATCAGCTCAAAGATACTCATATCCAAATCATTGAAGATGAAGATTAGGAATTCTCATTCATAAAACCTTGAGTCCATTAGCTTACATTAAAAAATCTACACTAAGTGTAGATTTTTTAGATATTCTTTAAGTCAAGCCTGAGACAAAAGCAATAAATCAATTTTTAAAAGAAAAGTACGATGCTTAGCAAAATACAAGCTAAAATAACACGGTAGTAACCAAAAGTAGGGATTGAACTCTCTTTTTTGAAGAACTTCATCACGACCTTTAAGGCAATCAAGCCTGAGACAAAAGCAATGAAATTTGAAAGCAGTAGCATCTGCCAGTTTGCGCCAATATAGGCACGGCTCGAGCTAGAAATTAGTGACTTTCCGCAGACTGCCAGCATAATTGGTAGGGAGGCTAGAAAAGAGTATTTAGCTGCCGCTGCTGATTTCATACCCATCACACGGCCAGCAATAATTGTTGAACCTGAACGCGAAACGCCTGGAATTAAAGCAAATACTTGTGCCAGACCAATTACTAAAGCTCTATGGTGAGGTAGTTTATTCTCATCAGTTTCTGAAAGGTGTGGTAGGCTATTTACGAAAATCATCACCAGACCTACAGTGCCCATTGCGATCGCAATCGTGGTGAGGCTTGAGAAGAAGCTCTGCGATTCAATAAACTTGGATAATAGAAGACCGATAATTCCAGCTGGAATGGAAGTGATTAAAAGGTTGAGCGCCATGTGTAGGTCACGTTTTATAAAAACTTGTTTTATAATTTTCGCAATCTCTTTACGGTAGTAAATTAAAAGCGCTAATAAAGTTCCGAAATTGATCAATTCTAAAAAGAAATGAAAATCCTCCGCACGGCTTCCAGCGCCCAATAATTTTTGTACAATTTCTAGGTGTCCAGACGAAGAGACTGGAATAAATTCGGTCAGCCCCTGCGTTAATCCTAGTACAAGTGATTCGATTACATTCATACTAGCATTATAGCTAATAATCTGTTTTCTTTACAATCTTGAAATATCATGTATAATATGTCAAAAGAATATTATTAAAAATCACAGGGAATTAAATTAATGCCGATTATCAAATCTGCAAAAAAGGCAGCACGCCAAGCAGTCAAACGCACTGCGCAGAATCAACAAATTAAAAAGTTTATTAAAGCCGCTCTTAAGGCTTTTAAGGCTGATCCTACTCCTGAAAATCTTTCAAAAGCTCAGTCTGAGTATGATAAGGCCGCCAAGAAGGGTCTTTTGAAGAAAAATACCGCTTCTCGTCGTAAAGCAAACTTAGTTAAGAT
>CAUQIL010000069.1:0-3519 GCA_963518195.1 uncultured Candidatus Saccharibacteria bacterium
GTATTATTTTGGATTTTAGTGGTTTATGATTTGAAGTGGCAACGGTTACCTAGTTGGATTTTATATGTGTTGATAGGTCTTGGTGTTGGTTACTTTATTTTGAATGAGCTGGTGAGATTTGGGATAATCTCGGAGCTAAGATATTGGTCTGGTTCAAAATTGCTTAGTGTGCAACCTGGGACGACTAGGCAGGTGAGCGAAGTTATTAGGAACGATTTATTTACTTTAGTGAGTAGTATTTTGGTATTGCCGGGTCTATATTTTTTAATGTATAAAATTTCAAAAGAACGATTAGTAGGGGGAGGGGATTATTTGTTGGCTTTAGCGGCAGTATTATTTTTGGGAAGATTCGAACTGTCACTGACGTTACTTTTTGTAGCGAATTTATTGGCACTAGGATTTAATGCGAAGAAAATTATGCAGAAGCAAAAGGTGCGAATACCATTTGGTCCGTATCTGATTATGGGGTTTTGGCTGGTCTTGCTGTTTGCCAGAGAGATTCTTTTATATCTCTATGTTGTGGCGGTATAGACCGGGGTTTAGTAGAATTGGAATCGTGAGGCTAAAAAATTAGTCTTTGGTTTCTGAATGAAATTTTTCGTGAACTTCTTTAAGGTGGGGATCAGTGATGTGGGTGTAAATCTGAGTGGTGGCAATATTGGCATGTCCAAGGAGACTTTGAACAGAGCGTAGGTCGGCACCATTCATTAAAAGATCGGTAGCGAAGCTGTGACGAAGGGTGTGGGGAGTGACGTGTTTGGTGATGCCGGCAAGGCGGGCATACTTTTGAATAATCCGTTCGATCGAACGTGGACTGAGCCGGCGAAAATCGCCAGAGGTGTCAGGTATATTTTGATTGGAAGAGTTATTGAGGAAAAGAGCGGGAAGAGTGTCACTTCTGGCGGAAAGGTATTCTTCAAGATGATCGGCGGTGGTTTGATCAATAAAGATAGGGCGATCTTTTTTACCTTTACCGCGAACCATAAACTCGCGACGGGCGAGGTTAATGGAGTCACGATTCAAGTTACAAAGTTCAGAAACACGAAGTCCACCGGAGAATAATAGTTCAATGATGGCACGGTCACGCAGGCCAGTTTCGGTATCGATGGGAATCTCTGCGAGTAGACGTTCGACCTCATCGAAATGGAGAAAGGTGACCTGTTTTTTGGCGGCGCGGGGTAGATCAACTAGACTTGGATCAAGAGAGTGAATCCCACGTTTGGCTAGATATTTGAGAAAACCACGGAGGGCAATTAGATGATAGCTTTGAGTAAGGGCGGAAAGGCGTTCATGGTTTTGATTGTCGTCAAAACGATTGAGTCTGAGACGAAATTTACGTAAAATTTCTGGAGTGAGATCAGAAGGCTTAATGGTGGCGCCTTCGGGAAAATCTTGAGTGATTAGATCAAGAAAACGAGCAAGATAAAGCCCGTAGTTTTCAGTGGTTTTAGTAGAGCGGCCTTTTTCAATTTCAAGAGATTCGAGAAAGTCGTTAATAAGATCAGAGATATCCATAAGGGATATTATAACAGACCGTGCTATAATACGGTTATGGATAATCTGAATACTCCGGGTGTGGATTTTACGCCAAATATGGATGGCGGCGTGAAGCTGAATGATGGAAACCAGCCGAATAATGAGGTAGAGACGAATTCGGTATTTAAGGTTTTTGGTGAAGTAAAGAAAATTGACTATAATCAAGAATTAGTTGATCAGCAAATCAATATGAATCCGACAGAGAAGAGAATTTATGAACCTCTAACTGGGAGTAGCGTGGTGGTGGATACAGTGCAGGAAAATAGGGTACCTGAAAATGGTTTCCCGGCAGGATATGGGCCGAATGCAGATTTCAAGAGAATTGAAAAACCGAAGAAACCGAAGTTGGGGGAAAGAATTAAGCGTTCTTTTGGTGAGCTGACGAAGATACAGAAGAGATTACTAATTATTGTCCCGTCAGCGGTGGTGGGGTTAATTGTGGTTTTTTCGATAGTTGCAAGTATTACGGGGATGTTTTCAACTGATTACTCAAAAACTTACAGCGTGGCGAAGGCGATTAAGAGTGATCTACAAAAACTAAGAAGTAATGTGAACTGTGATAAGGTAACAGAATATAATGACAACACCTTTACGTCAATGGAGATATATCAGGGATATATTGAGGGATGCAAAAAAAATAGTCAGGGAGTGAATGCGCAGTTGATCGAAGAGATGGGGGACACGGCCGGAGTCTTGAAGGATATTGAGGTAAATCGTCGATTTGAGGCGTTTAAGGTGGCGTTGAATGAGTCTAAGACAAGTAGCGCTGAAGTAGAAAAGACTCTGGATCTTTATTCGTTGTGGCATAATTGGCTAATTGTGGAGTCGTCTGGAGATAAAACTCACAACGGTTTTGAATGGAGTGAATCAGAAATTAAGGAAGCAGCAAAAATTTTGGTGGAATCTGGAAATGAAAGATTGGTGTCGTATGGCAATGCATGGATTAGTTTAAAAACAGAGGTGGCGAAGGCGGCGTATAAATTCTATCATTCTTCTGAGGAGACTGAGGTGGTGGATTATGTGGAAGCAAAGAACGATTTAGAAGCAAAAAAGAATGCATTCATACAATTTCAAAAGGAGAAGCGACCGGATGTGTTGACGGAATTTCCGTTGCAGCTGGTTGATCTTGCAAATATTTCGGTGAAATTTGAGGAAATGTATAGTTTTATTCGGGAAACCTATCAAAAAAATTACAATAAAAAGGTCGGGGGGTGTAAGGAATTGATTAACGCGGTAATTTGTGATTAAGACTACGAATTGCACCTGGATGAGGGTAGGCGTGGAATGCCTTGACTGGTTGTGTTATAATCAGAAAAATGTAAGAGCATAGCTCAGGGAGTACGTATGTCAGAAGATAAACCTACTAATAAACAAAAGGAGGTCGATCTTGCCGACTTCGTGCAAAGAACTCTTGTAATCTTTAAGCCAGATTCAGTTCAACGTGGTATCGTGGGGGAGATCTTGCAACGTTTTGAGCGTGTGGGACTAAAAATTGTTGGCATGAAGATGGTAAGCCCAGATCAGGTGCTATTTAAGAAACATTATGAAGATATTGGAAAGTTGATTTCACGTCGTGGTGAGGAGACTTTTATGTATAATTTGGATTACATGATGTCTGGTCCAATTATTGCAATGTGTCTTGAAGGGGTGGAGGCGGTAGCTTTGGTGCGTAAGATTGTTGGCCCAACTGAGCCAAAGTCTGCGGATATGGGTACAATTCGTGGCGATTTTTCTCACATGAGTTTTGGTTATTCTAATGCAAAAAAGATTGGTGTACCTAATCTTGTGCATGCTTCAGGAAATCCAGAAGAGGCAGAGGAAGAAGTGAGACTATGGTTCACTGATGCTGAACTTTATGATTACGAAGATTTGAACGAAAAATATACTCGCTAAGATAGTGAAGTATATATGGTATAATTAATTTGTGTTGGCCTGGTAGCTCAATGGATAGAGCGGCTCCGTCCTAAGGAGAAGGTTGCGAGT
>CAUQIL010000070.1:0-3249 GCA_963518195.1 uncultured Candidatus Saccharibacteria bacterium
CTTCTCTACCCCTGTTATCTACTCATTATCTACAATTACCCTAACGCCCTTATATTATTAAACAGGAAAGAGTTATATGTAATTATCTATCCAGAACCACTAACATGGCTCCTAGAGCCTCTCATGGCGTCAAATCCAATTAGAATAATAGAAGAGCTTACTGGAAGACTACATAACATGAGAGATTCCTATATTACGACCCAATTTTTACCTGTGATCCAATTTTTAATTTATTTTAAACGTATGGTTAATCGTTTTTTATCCATATTTACAATGTCGTACAATAACTATTTTACGACGCACTAGATCAAGAAACCCGCCGGACCCATAAAAGCACATATGCATCTACATACTACCATTAACCCCACATAACTAACTCAAACATCTATCCCAAACTAATCCACTCGCTTGTCTCCCTATATTAGACAAAAAATCAGCAGGAAAACACTTCATTTTTGATTTTTAAACCTTTATTAATCCATAAATATACCTATAAACTACCACTCATATCTGTTAGAACTCGTGCAATTCTCAGTAATTCCGAAAAACCGGAGAAGAGCTCCAGAATTGCGAGCCCAAACCCACCCCTGTTAGCACCCATTTTTTCACAAATTTCTCTGTGAAAACTCGTTTTTTGGTCAGATTTCACGGATTTTTAAGCCAAAATTCACTTTTTCCTCTTTCCCTTGTCTGAGCCTTTCCCCATCTCTTTTCGCAAAGAAATCAGCCAATCCGCCGGTCAGATCTTAATACCATTTTTTCTATAAAAAACTGCTTTTTGTTTGTTTCCCTATCTCCGAACAAAAACCGAACAATACAGTAAGAAAAAAATAAGGCACGCTAGGCACCTTATTTATCGATTGATCTTCTAAAGCTTTTTCTTCCTTAGCTCCCTTGTAAAGAATTTCACACGGTCACCAATCTCGATCACAAGCCTCTTCTCCAGCTTAAAGGCAATCCCACCAGTCTCACCAGCCACCAGCTCGTTGACCTGCATTTTCTCCTTCTGCACTGAATCCACTTCCACCTCACCAATCAGCTCTTTCTCATGATAAACACGACCAAGCATTCCTGCATTAACGCGACCAGTCAAAACTTCTCCACCAGCAATAATTGCCGTACGCTCTGTCCTAAAGACCCCCTTGATCTTCATTTCACCAGTCTCTTCCTCGACTACCTCATCATCAAGCAGTTGTTCCATTGACTGTTTTGCATTATCAAGCAACTCATAGATCACCCGGTAATTACGGATCCCTACACCATCTCTTGCTGCTAACTTCACAATATTTGTTGGAATATTTACATTGAAGCCATAAATCACCGTATTGTCCCCCTCAGCCATATAGACGTCATTTTCCGTCACATCACCTACACCAGAAGACACAATATTTAGAGAAATTTCGCCCTTTGTATCGATCATCTTTAATGAATCCACCACAGAGGTCACTGAGCCTAGTACGTCTCCCTTAATAATCACGTTAAAGACTTTTGAGTTATCTGCAGTATTCATCATCCTTAATAGATCAGATGAAGTCACATTTGCTGAAGCCGTTTCAGAAGCCTCCGCCTGTGCGTTCAAAAGCGCCTGCTTTCTAGCTGTTTTTTCATCTTTTACTTCAATAAAGCGATCACCGAAGTTTGGTAAATCCTTAAAACCAGTCACTGTTACTGGTGTTGAAGGCGTAGCTTTTCCCTTTGGTTTTCCTCTAAAGTCCATCATTGTGCGAATCTTACCATAGACGCTACCAGCTACTACAAATTCTCCGGTCTTTAATTCCCCGCCAGTTACCAATAAATTAACCACCGACCCCTTACCAATCTCCATGTGCGATTCGATCACTAGCCCCTCTGCTGGAATTTCCACGTCTGCCTTCAATTCTTCAATATCGGCAGTTAGTAGAATCATATCTAATAATTTTTCCAAGTTATCGCCGCGTTTTGCTGAGATTGGCACCATCGTCACATCCCCTCCCCACTCCTCTGGCTGCAAACCATGTTGCGCCAAATCAGCCATTGTGCGTGGAATATCCGCCCCCTCACGATCAATCTTATTAATTGCTACAATAATCTTTGCATTTGCACTCTGTGCAAACTTAATCGCCTCAACTGTCTGTGGCTTCACACCATCATCAGCCGCCACCACAATCACTACAATATCTGTTAACATTGCACCGTGTTGACGAATCGCGGCAAAGGCCTCGTGCCCTGGTGTATCCAAGAAAGTAATCAAACGCTCATCATGTTTTAACTGATAAGCCGAAATATGCTGCGTAATACCACCAGCCTCCCCCTCTACTGTCTTTTTATGTAGCAAAGAGTCTAGTAACGTCGTTTTACCGTGGTCAACGTGACCCATCACAGCCACTACTGGTGGGCGCAAAACCGCCTTCTCTGATAATTCCCTGTGAAAATTCGAGGTTTTTGTCGCGGTATTTTTGCGCTCCAACCTGACATTTTCCAACTTTAATTCATCAATTATTAAACTTGCAGTATCAAAATCTAGGCGCTGATTAATTGTCGCCATAATTCCCTGCTTAAATAACTCCCCGATTAATGCGGTCACCGAAAGCCCTAACGCCTCCGCTAGTTCATCTACCGTGATTGAGCCTGCGATCTGAATGATCTTCTCTTGGGTCTCCGCCATTTTTCTCCTTCCCTGTTTTTGCCCATCATAAGAAACAGGCTTAATGCGTAAAAATTACTCTTATTTTACCATATTTATAGAGAATAAGAAAATGCCAAAGTTTAAAATAAGCTTAAACTAATCTGCATAACCAGCCACGTGTGCAGTTTCCATATTTGCTGCCACTGTTGACTTTGCGTTCTTTGCGATTGAATTAAGTCTTGCCTGTTCAACTTTTAAATCATCGCGCTCAGCTTCAAGATTAGCAATTTGTGCATCCATTGCACTCATTTTATAATCATAAGTTGTCACCTTAGATTGCTCAGAGACATAAAATAAGCCAATCATAAATACTTCGATTACTAAAATTGCAATTGCTGAAATTCGCCCAATTCCCCTCGCCTGATGTCGCACCGTATTGCGATTACGTGAATATCCAGAGCTCACTGCATTCGCAAGATAGCTAGTCCGAGGACGCTCGCTCACATTGCGCATATTCATTCCACGTAAATTGCCAAACCCCTGTTGTCGCACAGTTCTCGCTCCACTCTGCATTTGTTTTCCTCGCTTTTTTGTTTTCAAAAAAACTCTCGCTAAAATCTTCTCAGCAAAATAAAGGTTTTAAT
>CAUQIL010000071.1:0-3048 GCA_963518195.1 uncultured Candidatus Saccharibacteria bacterium
GTTCGCGCCATTCTTTACTACCCACAAGAGCTTGGTCGCAACATGGATGAAATCCTACGTATGGTTAAAGGATTACAGACTTCAGAAGAACACAAAGTTGCTCTTCCTGCCAACTGGCCAAACAGTGAACTCTTTGGTGCTGACGTCATCATTCCACCAGCTAAGGATGTCGCAACTATTAAAGAACGCCTAGCTGCTGCTAAAGCCGGTGAATTCGCTTGCGAAGACTGGTGGCTCTGCCACAAACCATTGAATAAATAATTTATTCAACAACAAAAAAGAACCCCAAAACAGGGGTTCTTTTTTAGGTTCTTTCGCTAATTATTTAGCTACTGAAAGTGAAATCTTGCGACCTTCACGATCAATGTCGAGTACCTTAAAGCTCTTACGTTCATTAAGAGTAAAGATCTTTTCAGGATCGACATCGTTACCTTCACCAAGTTCAGAAACATGAACCAAAGCTTCAACAGCTGGTGAAATCTGTACGAATGCACCAAATGGTGTAATACGAGTTACAGTTCCCTCAACCTTTGAACCTTTCTTTAAGTTCTCAACTTCTGAAAGCCATGGATCAGCAACAAGCTGCTTCATAGAAAGGCTTAGGCGTTCTTTATCGATAGCAATAATTTTTGCCTCAATTTCATCGCCAACTTTTACATAGTCTGATGGATTATTTACACGTTCCCAAGAGATCTCAGAAATGTGAATCAAACCTTCAATGCCTTCAACATTAACAAAGACACCAAAATCAACTACGCCAGTTACTACGCCCTTAATTACATCACCAACATGAAGTTCAGCAAAACGAGCAGCAAGACCATCTTTCACAGCTTCCTTCTCAGAGAAGATAAGCTTATTGTCTTTCTTGTTAGCGTCAAGGATTCTTACCTTAATACCCTTACCAACGAGAGAGTTGAGACGTTGTAGGATCTCATCCTTATCGGCAGAACCAACACGTGGGTAATGCTCTGCAGAAAGTTGTGAAACTGGCAAGAAACCACGAATTCCTTCGTATTCAACCAGGAGACCACCACGGTTAGCATCGAATGGAGTAACCTCCACGATTTCCGCAGCATCCATCTTAGCCTGAATCTCATCCCAGCCCTTATCCTTCACTGCCTTGCGAAGTGAAAGCAGTACAGTACCGTCTTCCATCTCTGGATCGATTACTGAAGCAGAAACTTCCTGACCAACCTCAAGGTTACGTGCAAATGAAGCTTCACGGCGTGGTACTAAACCTACACCCTGCGCACCAAGATCAATTAAGATCTCGTGCTTCTTTACTGAAAGTACTACACCAGAGACAGTATCTCCAGCAACTACTTTTTTGATCGAATCACTAGCAGAAGCTAACAATTCATCCATTGTGATTTTTTTGGCATCAGCCATTACTTATATTTTCCTTTCTTCAGGCCCGTTCAACTAAATCGAAAATTATTTTATCCTTTCTTCCCAGTTGAACGAACCCGAATCTATCTCCTAATATACCAAATCCACCTCTGTTTGTAAAGTGAAGCACCACTAAACATTCCTCTTATCCTTTTTCTTTTTCCCACACCCTCCTATAATCATTTTATGATTCCAAAAATCGACAATTTTTCACCCCAAAAAACATCCAGCCATTCAAATTTGCCGATTTATACTCAATTCATACAAGAATTAGAAAATGAGTACCCTAACTTTATTTTTAAATCCAGTAATCGCTTCCGCTTTCGTCCTCCAAAAACCATTTATTATGAGATGCCTTTACCAAATTCACGCAATCTCTCTCCCTATTTTCTCCAACTTCTTCACGAACTAGGACACGCCGTATCGCACCACTATAATTACTCCCTATCCGTTGATCGCCTTAAAATCGAGACTGAGGCTTGGGTTTCCGCACATCATATTTTTAAATCACATTCGAATTGGCCTAAAAAATACCATTTTGATTTTGACCAAGATTTCGCCGAAACTCAACTTGACACTTATCGTCATTGGCTACATAAAAAAGCCACCTGTAAAAAGTGCGGATTAACAATGTTTCAAGACAAAAAACAACAATGGATTTGTCCACATTGTGATCTATTCTAGTCTTTTATTTTTAACGCTTTCAAATGATTTTTATTTTCAGCTGATATTCTCTGACTCTCAATTGCTTTTTGAATGGTTTTATTATGTACCCAGACCTTTAATTTCTTTTGTTCAAGATAACTAATAGTATTCTTCCATTGTTTAGTCAATGCCGTCGCAAAATACCACGCCTGCATCATCTTTACATAATAATCATCATTTTCTACTCTTGCTACCTTTTCCAAATATTTATCGTTAAATTCTTTATCTAAAAAATATTGCATCAATACACTTATTGCAAAACGTACAGTATATACACGTTCACTTCTCAACCACGAGTCTACTTTTCTTAAAGTCTCTTCTCTATCATTTTTTAATACATTTGGCGACAAAACATCACAAACTGCCCAGTTATCAACAAAAGGCAAAAATCGGTCCAACTCTCTAATACATAACTTCAAATTACGCATTTCAGATATCATTATTCCATGAATTAAATTTTCCTCTTGATACTTATGTGGTAATTGTTTCAAAAAATCATTTTCTTCTAATTCCGTATATCTACTCTTCGTTATTTTCCGTAAAATCGGCATACGTACGCCAAGTATTTTTGATCTTTCAATAGTAGGAATTAACCGTGCATTAAAATCCGCATATTTTTCATCACGATTTTCTAATAAGTCATCCAAAATCATTTCTTTTCTTGCTCTTAACGGTTATCTCCGCTACCGTGAATTTTATTTCTTTCAAAACGGTCTTGTAGCTTTTCGATATTCATTTTTGCCACCTCTTCGAACTCTACACCTAAATACTTAGACACCATTGCAAGATACCACAAAACATCGCCTAGCTCTTTAGCAAGTTCTTTTCTTTTTTCATCAGAGACCTCGCCATTCTCATCTCTGATTATCTTTTTTATCTTATCACAAGCTTCACCGGACTCTCCCGCTAAACCTAAAACCTTCTCTAAAATCCCTAGATGACTTACCCTAGCTC
>CAUQIL010000072.1:0-2894 GCA_963518195.1 uncultured Candidatus Saccharibacteria bacterium
CGATTATCTGAGTAAAAAAGTTATTCAATCTTAGTTCTACAGAGAGGAGTGGAGTAGTGAGTAAAAAAATTATACAGAGCGAACGTATTAAGAAGGCTGTAGACTTTGCAACGAAAGCACATGAGGGGCAGAAGAGAAAATCTGGAGAACCATATATTATCCATCCAAAAGCAGTAATGGAGACCCTCCTTGAGTGGGGAATGGATGAAGATACGGCAATAGCAGGGGTGCTTCACGACACAGTGGAAGATACTGGAGTAACTTTAGAAGAAATTAAGCAAGAATTTGGCGAATCAGTGGCCTTTTTGATGGATGGGGTGACAAAAATCGGCAAGGCAAGACAGGGGATGAGGGACATTGACACTTATTTGCCGGTGACAAGAGATAATCTTTTGCGACTTTTAGTGGCAACGGGGTCAGATATTCGAGTATTGATCATTAAGTTGGCGGATAGATTACATAATTTAAGAACACTTTCAGCACTTTCACCGGAGAAACAGAAGAAGATAGCGAAGGAGACCTTGGAGATTTTTGCACCGCTTGCTGATCGCTTAAATATGGGGAAGTTAAGGGTGGAAATGTCTGATATTGCGTTCTCATATGTGGATCCAAGAAGGTACGAGGAATTGAAGAAAATTATTGAAACTCGTAATCAGTCTGCGGAAAAAGCCTTAAAAAAGATTAAAAATGAAGTATCAGAGGCGCTATCTAAGGAAAAAATCAATTTTGAGATCAATGGAAGGGTAAAATCAGTCTATTCGTTGCATAAAAAATTGGCTAAATACAACCAAAATATTAACGAAGTGTATGATTTGACTGCACTAAGAGTGATTGTGGATAATATTACGAGCTGCTATTTAGTTCTAGGGCTAATCCATAGCCTATACACACCGATGACGGGCAGGATTAAAGATTATGTGGCAGTGCCGAAACAAAATGGCTATCAGTCGCTACATACGACGGTTATCACCCCTGATAAAAGGATTGTGGAGTTTCAAATTCGAACAAAAGACATGCATGAATATGCCGAGCGGGGCCTTGCAGCAAGCTTTTACTACAACGAGCAGAAGTTGACGGAAAGTTATAAAACAGGGAAGATTCAGCATCTACCAACCAACTTGTTATGGATTTCAGAGCTGCAGATGGCGGCAGCTAAGCTAAGAGATGGCCAACAAGTTGACTTAAAAAAGCTAAAACTAAATCTTTTTGCCGATAAGATCTTTGTTTATACACCTAAAGGAGATATTATTGATTTACCAGTGGGGGCCTTACCTCTTGATTTTGCTTATAGGTTACATTCGGAAGTGGGCGGACATGTAATTGGGGCAAAGATTAACGGAAAACTGTCAAATTTGAATACAAAATTAAAAAGTGGTGACGTGGTGGAAATTTTGACGAGTAAAAATCAAACAGTAAGAGCGAGTTGGTTGGACAAAATTATTACACCACACGCGAGGGCTAAGATTAAACAACAGCTAAGTCGAACAATCGAATCTATAGTTGGACCAAATAAAAAGAAGTAATTCTGCGTTTGTTGATTTTTGTATAAATTATTTATTTTTGAGCGGTAAATAGAAAGAGTTTATGCTTTTATTTTTAATGATTGACCTCTGTAAAACAAGACGAATAGTAGATAAAAAAGAGAAGTTTTTAGAGGATTTAAATTAAAGCAAAAGCGAAATACCGGTGAAGATGAAAGATGTAAATTTAGTAAATCGTTGATAGAATTTATGCTTAAATTTTAGTGATGTTATCTCTATAAAATCATAAAAAATGAAAGACGATTATGGTATAATTTGATTAAAATGAAAGTTAAGCAAATGCGGAAAAGAACAGACCTGATTAGGATAATACTTGCGCTTTGTTTTTTGATGATTATTTTAAGAGTATATTTTTTGCAAGTAATAGAACATCAGAAATATGTAGATTTGGCTTTATCTCAACAAATGATGCAAAATACGATTTTTGCGAAGCGGGGGGAAATTTATATGATGGATGGCACGCAGACAACACCTGTGGTGATGAATGAGAAAGTTTACACTATTTCGGTTGATCCGTTTTTATTGAGAACTGAACAGGGGCAAAACCGGTCTCAAGTTTTGACTAAAATTGATGGCTTAATACAGGGTTACGGGGTAAATACTTGGGAGAAAGTGTTTGCGAATGAGGCTTCACGATATGCGGTGATTGCTAGGAATGTGCCATATGAAAAAGCCAAACAGATTAAGGAGGCAGAAATTGCTGGAGTCTATGCGCAGGGATCAACGAAGCGCGTGTATCCAGAAGGTGATTTAGCGGCGCAGGTTTTGGGCTTTGTGAACGCGGACGGTAAGGGCCAGTATGGTGTTGAAGGGGGATTAGATAAGGAGCTGACTGGGGTGAACGGTATTCTTAAAACAGTGAAGGATGTTAATAATATACCTCTGACGATTGGTAAAAATAACGTAAAAGTGCCGGCGCAGGATGGGAAGAATATCGTGTTGTCAATTGACCGCAATATTCAGAAAAAGGCAGAAGACGTAGTTAAGAGTGTGTCTGATAAATTCCAGATTTCACATGCCTCGGCGGTGGTGATGAATCCAAGAAATGGGCAAATTTTGGCAATGGTGGGGACGCCAAGCTACGACCCGGCAGAATATGCTAAGGTGACGGATGCGCGAGTATTTCAAACAGACGTAACGATGGACGCTTTTAACCCAGCTTCGGTTTGTAAGACGTTTGCACTAGCGGCAGCGGTGGATAGTGGGGTAATGACTCCAGAGACAACATATCTAAATACTGATCTTGTAACGATTGATGGATGGCCGATTCAGAACGCAATTAAGGGACATACAGGGGTGATACCTATGCAGGAGGTATTTACTTATTCATTAAACACGGGGTCGATTCAGGCG
>CAUQIL010000073.1:0-2672 GCA_963518195.1 uncultured Candidatus Saccharibacteria bacterium
TTATAAACGCGGCTAGATTTTAGTCAAAGTGAATAAAGTAATATTCGGAAGGGTTAACGCCGACACGGTAACCGAAATCGCCCCATTGTCCGGATCTTGAGGAGTAGGCGTTATTGTATTCAGAAACATTGATGGTGCCGTTGGCATTAACAGATTCGACCCAGAAAACGTGACCCCAGGCTCCGGTGGCGGTTTGGCCAATAGAATTAGCGCTCGGGATACGGTCTACACGATAACCGAGAGCCCTGGCAGCGGAGGCCCAGCTATAGGCATTACCCCAACCAGTGACGCGAACACGAGGACCCCAATATTCGATGGCTTTATAGGCTGCATAACTGGTACATTGGCAGGTGTAATAAGTATCAAGGATACCGCGAATATTATCACGAGGGCAGGCGAAACCGTAATTGCCGATAAAGGCTTCGTAGCTGTTATAGCCATCAGCGACTGTGCCGAAACCACCACGATTACGGAGGCTTAATAGATGATTCTGATATTCTTGGTTAATGAGTTTAATTTTTTCTTCACGGGAAGTGGCAGCTTCAAGAGCGAAAGCAGCGGCGTTGTCACGATATTTGATGATAAGGGTTTGTTGTTCAATTTTCTTATCTTCGATGGCTTTTCTTTGAATCTGCTGGTCAGCGATGACGCGTTCAACTTCGACCTTCTGTTTTTCGAGGTCTTGCTTAATGCTTTTGACGGTTTGAGCTGAAATGGTAACTTGACTTTTTGCCGTATCAACACGGGTTTGACGTTCTGCGAAATCAGAGATTGATTTTGAGCCGGCCAAAATCATAATGGCGTCGCCTTTTTCTTCAAAATGCATATTAATTAAGAGGTTGGCTAGGGCTTGCTGTTGAAGTTTAAGTTTTTTCGTACTTTCTTCAATTTTCAATTTAAGGTCTTCAGCTTCAGCCTCGTTAGTTTTAATTCTAGCCTCATACATGCTGATTTCCTGTTGCAAACGCTCCACTTCTCCTTCAAGAGTAGTGGCCGCCTTTGAGGTCTCATTGGCTTTGGCGACGGCTTCATTCTCGGCCTTTTTTGCTGCACGGCAGGCACTGGAGGTACAATAGGCTTCATTTTCGATAGCAGAGGCCGACTTATCGGTGGAAAAAAGGTTAGGCAAAGATGCAACTAAAGTGGCAAAAATAATCGTAAAAATAAAGAAGTTCTTAAAGTTTAGTTTTTTAGTACTCTTCTTTTTCTTGCTAATAGTTGTTTTGGTTTTTATCATGTAACCTCCTTCCAGGACGTTATATTTTTCATAAAAATTTTAACATAAGAATTATTCTATGTCAAAAGAAAATGATGATTAAACTCTTTTAAGATATTTAGAAACTGCGAGCCTGGAGGAAGTAAAGGCAATAATAATACCAAGAAGGATGAGTGCAAGAGAGACTAGAAAATAACTAGGTGAATAAATGATTTTACTGATTTCGTTGATATCAATATCATAGGAAGTGAGTTTTGGGGCGGCAAAACCAAAGGTGAGAAAACCTAGGATAGTGGCGAAGATGCCAGCTAGGATGCCAGAAATCATGGCTTCGACTAGGAATGGGCCTCGTACGAAGTGGTTATCAGCACCAACTAGTTTCTCCATGTAGATTTCTTCACTTCGGGAGTAGATTGCCATGCGAATGGTGTTGAAGATGACAAGAATTGAGATAACAAGGAAGATTCCGGAAAGTGCAAATCCACCGGTTTTTGCAATGTTGGCCCAGGAAGTGATGGTTTCGATGGCGGTATTATTTGTATTGTAGGTTGGTTCCCTTTTAGTGTCGAGATTTTCTTTGAAAGTAGGGTTAGTATTGACGATGTCTTTAATATTATCAAGACGATCGGCATTATAGACTTTAATGCGTAATGTGGACTGCATGGATTTTAGCATTGCTTCTTTCATGTCACTATCATTTAGGGTTGCAAGCAGAGCTGCGTCGCCAGTTTTTTTAGAGTCTTCTATAACTTTATTGTACTCTTGCTCAGAGGTGGAATATTCAGTGGTTTTAACATTGGCATCTTTTTTTATAATGTCTGACATCTCTTGAAGTGCAACAACTTCGGTGCCTGGTTTAAAGAAAATAGTGATGTCAATTTTGTCACGCATACGGTCTGCAGTGGCAGAAAGAATCATGCTGGCAATGACGGTGACGAAAAGAAGAATAAGGGTGAGGGTCATTACAAAGGTTGAGGTGATTGAGAGCCAGATATTACGTCCGTAACCAATAATACCGTATTTTAGAATGCGTAGATTATTACGTATAAAATTACCACGACTATTTTTAGACATAGTTTTTAAGCGATCGATGGTTGTATTCTTGGATTTATTAGTCATGATTCTCCTATTGAATTAGATGACGACGTTTTGGCGCTTTGTTTTCATTAATTTCTAGAGTTTTACTTGTATGGATAGTGATTGAAGAAGTTTTATCGGTTGAGAGATGACTGCTCTGACGCTGGTGATTCTCTTCGGGGGAAAGGAAGGAAGTGGCGCGCATGTAACCAGGGTGAGGCAGGCGGGAAATACCGTCATTATTGGCGTCAAGGCGATAAATACCATGTTCTTTTTGATCAGAAACAATTTTACCATCCTTCATCGTAATAACACGTTTTTTAAGCAGGTTAACAATGCTGGCGTCGTGGGTAGTGACTAAAACCGTGGTGCCATAGTC
>CAUQIL010000074.1:0-2670 GCA_963518195.1 uncultured Candidatus Saccharibacteria bacterium
ACTTGAATATCGCGGCTACGACTCGGCTGGTATTGTTACCTTAAATCAAGAGAAACAACCCACCCTGCTTCGTGCTGTTGGTAAAATCAAAAATCTTGAGGAAAAAATTAAAAACCATCGTACTTCCGATCATCTCGGCATTGGTCATACTCGTTGGGCTACACATGGCAATCCCACTGAAAATAACGCCCATCCTCATCAAGCTGGTTCAATTTTTCTTGTCCATAACGGTATTATTGAGAATTACCAAGATCTTAAAAAGCAGCTTACCTCTCATAAATTTCAGTCAGATACTGACACAGAGGTCCTAGCCGCTCTTATTGATAGTTTTTATCAAGCAGGCAGTATTAGTCTTGAAGACGCTGTCACTCAGGCCCTTAAACTAGTTAAAGGTACTTTCGGTATTGCGGTTCTTAGTGTACTTGATCCTAAACATCTTGTGGTTGCTCGTTCCGGGTCTCCTCTTGTTATCGGTGTTGGCGATCAGGAAACCCTTATCGCTTCTGATGCTTCCGCCCTTGTTGGCCACACTAAAAAAGCTATCTATCTCAATGATGGCGAAATTGCTCTTGTTTCAAAAGACCATATTGAGGTTAAGACACTTGACCTGCAGCCAGTTTCCGCTCAGGTCGAAGAAATTCTCACCGATCTTTCCGCTATTCAAAAAGGTGGTTATGATCATTTTCTCCTCAAGGAAATTATGGAGCAGCCAACCAGTCTCAAAGAAACTTTAAGAGGTCGTATCAATCAGTCAGAGCATCTCGTTCATCTTGGTGGCCCCGGCCTTACACCTAAAGAACTCAAATCCATCCATCATTTAATCATGGTCGGTTGTGGTACTGCCTATTATGCTGCTCAAACTGCTGCATATCTTCTTGAGCAGTTTTTGCCAGATGTTACAATCGAGCCAGTCATTGCTTCAGAGTATCGTTATCGTCATGCTTATATACCAGACCATTCGGTTGCGCTGATCATTTCCCAATCCGGCGAAACTGCGGATACCTTAGCTTGTCTTCGTGAAATCAAGGGACAGGGAATTAAAACCATTGGTATTGTTAATGCTATTGGTTCCACGATTGCTCGCGAGGTAGATGGTGGCACCTATGTTCATGCTGGTCCTGAAATTTCTGTCGCCAGCACCAAGGCCTTCACTTCACAGGTTACCGCTCTTTTGATGTTTGGTCTAACCATTGCTGAGGCAAAAGGTGTAAATTCACGCCTCCTTGCGCCTATTATTGAAGAAATCGCCCAACTCCCTGATGAAATTGCTAAAATACTGCAGTCAGTCAATCCCTTGTTGTCTAATCTCGCACACCAATATAAAGACTATCAACATGCCATTTATCTTGGTCGTGACGTCAATTATCCCATCGCTCTAGAAGGTGCTTTAAAACTAAAAGAAATTTCGTATATCGATGCAAATGCTTATCCTACCGGTGAACTCAAGCACGGCCCTATTGCTCTCATCGACGACCGCTTCTTTGAAGTTGTTATTTTGCAATCCGGCTTCCTCTTTCAAAAGTCTCTTTCCGGCATTCAAGAAGTTTTAGCTCGCGGCGGCCATGTTGTCGTCTTTACGGATACCGATTTTGATTTACCGGTGGAGTCGATAGTTAAAATTGATACACACTTCACCATTCTCACTCCTATCCTCTTTAATCTATTAAACCAACTTTTTGCCTATCATATGGCTGTCGCGAAGGGCAATAATGTTGATCAGCCTCGCAATCTTGCTAAATCGGTTACTGTCGAATAATTTTTATATTCTTCTTATGTCTTAGACCCTGTACCTTTTGTTCTTTCTAGAGTAAAATAACTGTAAATGAAAAAAGATTCTAGTGTTGTATTTTTCCGTTTCTGTCTGATGCTTGGTGATTCTTTGGCAATCATTGCTTCTTTTCTGTTCGCCTATTTAATCCGTACAAAAATTGACAGTCGTCCATACTACTTCGTCTCCGATCCGCTCAAATTTACCTTTTCGGTTGCCGTCATGGTACCAGTCTGGCTAATCATTTTAGCGATTCTCGGCCTCTATAATAAAAAAATCTTCCTAGGGCGTTCTCATTGGCATGAAACTTCACGTCTCCTCGCAGCCTCTGTTATCGGTGTTATGTTTTTAATCAGCTTTGACTTCTTCCTTGAAGGAGACTTATTTCCAGTTCGTCTCATTGCTTTTTATGCAATGGTTATCTGTTTCTTTTCGCTCACCATTGTCCGTTTCTTTCTCAAGGTCATCCGTCGAATTATTTTACAGCAGCGCATTGGTTCGCTTCGTGCTATTATTATCGGCAATACCAAGGCAACTTCTCGTCTAATTTCACAAATGCTTGATTATCCTGAAGAAGGTTATCGTGTGGTTGGTGTTGTAGCAGGGAATCAATTTATCCCCAAAGAATATCGTAAAAAGCTTCAATACTCTTCGCTAAAAGAGGCTCTTAAGAAATGTGAAGCGGATGTAATTTTTCAAACCGATGAGAAGCAAACCGAATATGTCTATCGTCAGTCCATTAATCATCACCTACACTATTACTTTACTCCATCTGAAACTACCCTCTCAACTTCCATGGGGGAGCTGGAACTCATCGGTAGTACTCCAGTGATTATGGTTAAAGCAACTCCACTTGTTGGAAGAGCTAAGGTTGCTAAGCGTCTCATGGATCTTATTCTAGG
>CAUQIL010000075.1:0-2569 GCA_963518195.1 uncultured Candidatus Saccharibacteria bacterium
CCACAACGCGTCCAGAAAGTGGATGACGCTGGGATTCTTGGACGACTAGTCGAAAGGTTGGGTAATGAGTTCGACCATTACGTTGCATACGAATCGCAAGCATGTTTGCTCCTTAATTAATTTAATATCATTATTTTAAACTATTTTAAAGTTTTTTTCAAGGAGCAGATGGATTTAAAAAGCCTCCAAAATGGAGGCCTATACTTATGACACCTTCATCGCCCTTATCAGGTGCTGAAAGTTATTTTCCAGGGAGTAGAGTGTCTTCGCTCTAATTATGAAAGGCAGCACCCTATCAGCTGCAATAATGCTTTTGATAGAACTCTCCACTCCCCCAGTTAGTCCCAAATAAATTTCTCTTGACAGTTCTTTGACTTTATCATCGGTAAAGAAACTGTCCACATACTCACGGTCAATGGAAGATATTTTATCTTCCTTGATATTAGCGAAATCGATCAGGATATTCTTGACGATATCCTTTGTATTTTTTCTCCTCAATCTTGACCCGTAAGTCGTTTTGCTGTAAATGGTGCAGAAATTTTGAACTATCAAGCCATCATCCTGCCCCATGATCAACTCGCGTTTCCCCGTGCGGGGGTTGATTTTATCATAATACTGCTCAATGCCAATTTGTCTCGACAGACTGAGCAATTCTTTTAATATCTTCTGGCTGTTTTCAGATTTTACAAAAACAGCATTTTTTAGTTCCTCCTCGCTGCCGTTATAGTATTTTTCCAACAAACGTTGGTACTCACTGTGTGGGCGTGAGGTATTTTGTTTTTCAAGATTCATCTGGAGATATTTTGTTCTAGCAAAATCCCCCAATTCATAAAGCCATTTCGCCATCAGTACATAATATTTGATGACGTTTTCTATCTGGCCTATATTTATTTTCTTTGCCTCCATAATTTTCTCCCCTTTCTTTTTTTAAAAGTGCAAAGTTGGTGACTTTAGAGGATATTTTAACATAATTTTAAGATATTTCAAAACATAAGGGGAATCCTCTTCTTGGCTAAATGAGATCAAAAAACAACTGATCCTTTCGGATCGGCTGCTTTATTTAATCAAAGATAGTTTACCAGTGACGAGACTTTGATCTGTTGACTGTTTTTTATAGTATTTAATTCCCTCAGCCGCTGCGGCGGATTGAGCCTCCTGTTTGCTGTGGCCGATCCCAGTACCCCTGTTATGCCCGGCAACTACAACATTAATGGTGAAGATACGGTCGTGGTCGGGACCTTCTTCTTTAATGACATGATATTGAGGTGTACTGCCTTCAAATTTTTGAGCTAATTCCTGCAAATAGCTCTTAGCGTCGCGCCAGGATTCAGAAAGAATAACTTCGTCCATTTTACAGATAATATGTTGATAGATAAAGTCTTTGGCAGCATCAAAGCCCTGGTCAAGGTAAATTGCGCCAGTTACCGCCTCAAAACAGTCGGCAATGATGGAGGCGTGAGTGCGGCTACTACCTAGTTTTTCACCTTTAGAAAGACGAATTAGTGAAATATAACCAATTTTTTCGGAGGCAGCACCGATTGATTCAGTGCGCACTAAGGCCGACCTCCAGGCAGTCATAATCCCTTCTGGCTCATGAAAATTTTGATATAGAAAATCTGAAACGACAAGCTCCAGAATAGCATCGCCAAGAAACTCTAGACGCTCATTATGTTCGACGATTGATTTTTTATGTTCATTAACAAAGCTACGATGAGTAAGAGCGGTGATAAAGAGTGAGATATCGTTAAATTTGATACCCATTTTCTCTTCAGCGAAGTTACTATATTCGTCAAGTACGTCTTTGGTGTAGGTTTCTGGCAGACGATCGTCGGTAATCTTCTTTTTCACCGAAGCCTCACTGATGTGTTTTTTGATGGTTTCTAGATCAATGTTGTATTTCTTTAGATAATTATCCATGTTTTCCTTTCTGGAACTCACTTCGGTACTAGAGAAAGGTCTAGTACCTGATGAAATCCCGAATATTAATTATTGCAAGTCTCCAGCGCGAATACGTTTTTTAGCAATGAGCATAAGTTTTTCAATATCATCGTACTCAATTGCGTTCAAGGCATCACGGAAGCTAAACCACTTAATACCATTCATCCATTTTTCTTTGGTTGGACGTTCTTTTCCGTCAAGAGCGCGAACTAAATAGATCTGCGTGGTCATAAGGACAAGCTTATCAACACGGCGATACTTAAAATGTATTTTGCCGAGCCAGGACAAAACTTTAATATGGTTTAAGCCTGCTTCTTCACCGATCTCGCGAATGGCGGTCTGCTTTGCGGTTTCACCCGTTTCAATATGTCCCTTGGGGATAGTCCAACGGTTCTTGGAATCTTGGATAAGTAGAATCTCAATATCGTTTTTCTTTTCATTAAAGCGAAAGACTATACCACCTGAAGTCGGCTCTCTGACAATCTCCTTGATTGCTGGCTTCTTCTTGAAGGTTTTTTGATCAAGAGTTTGACTGCGCTCAGTTTTTAACGGACGAACACGTGAACGTGATCTACTATTAGTATTACGGTTTGAAAAATCTTTTGGTTTATTTGATTTATTGTTCGGAAGC